>CAZKMO010000020.1:0-32228 GCA_964554015.1 uncultured bacterium | reverse complement strand
TTCATCATCGGTAAGATCGGTAATTACCTCTCTATCTTTGATTTTTTTCTTTTCAGCTTTTTGAGATTCCTGTTTAGCCTTCAGTATCTTTTGAGTATCCCGGGCAATAGCAAGTTCTTCATTAGTGGGAATAACCAATATTTTTACCTTGCCCAGACCAATATTTGTTTTATTTTCACCATTCTTTTTCATATCGATTTTAATTCCCAGGCTTTCCAGATTCATTAGGGCATGTTCTCTGACATATTCAGATTTCTCTCCCACTCCTCCGGTGAATACAATGGCATCCACTCCCCCCAGAACCACCAAGTAGGCGCCTATATATTTTCTTAATCGATGACAATACACATCCAGCGCCATTTTATGCTTTTCATTTCCCCGAAAAGCCTCCTCTTGAATCTCCCGCATATCATTAGTGGTTTCAGTTAATCCCAACATACCACTGTTTTTATTCATTATATTATCAATTTCCTGGGTAGACAAGTCTTCCTTCTCCATAACATAGGGAACTAAAGCAGGATCGATATCTCCACATCTGGTTCCCATAACCAATCCTTCCAGAGGAGTAAATCCCATGGTAGTATCTACAGATACCCCTTGATCCACCGCTGTAACACTGGCGCCATTGCCAAGATGGCAGGTAATGAGCTTTATGGTATGTATAGGCTTTTTTAAAATTTCTGCAGCCTTATGAGCAACATATTTATGAGAGGTTCCGTGGAATCCATACCGGCGGATACCCAACTTTTTGTATAAAGAGTAAGGAAGTCCGTATAAATAGGCTTTGGGAGGAATAGTCTGATGAAAGGCGGTGTCAAATACTCCCACCTGAGGAATTCCGGGGAGAAGTCTTTCACATGCTTTTATTCCACTTAGATTATGAGGATTATGCAGAGGAGCAAATTGTATACAATTATGTATAGTGGTTTTAACTTTTTCTGTAATCAGGACCGAATCAGAAAAATCCTCTCCACCGTGCACCACCCGATGCCCAATTCCGTCGATCTCTTCTTTTCCCTTTATAACTCCATGCTGGGGATGAAGCAGCAAAGAGAGAACTATCTCCAGGGCCGTGTCATGATTGAGTATTTCCTGAATTTCTCGGAGTTTGTTTCTGGTTGCTGGTTGGTAAGTGATAATGGCATCACTGGATCCTATTTTTTCCACTACTCCCTTAGCCACAATCTTTTCATTCATCATGTTAATCAGTTGAAATTTGACTGAACTGCTTCCACAATTTAAAACCAGTATTTTCATTTTTTTCTATCCAGTCCTGAATAAAAAATCAATGTTGCCTTAGTTCTTTGATCAAGGTTTTATTATGGTCAAATATTTTAACTATCAGAGGCATTTCCCCCGGAAGTGTATGCGTGGCACATCCATAGCAGGGATCATAGGCGCGGAAGGCCATTTCAACCATATTAAGCAAGCCGTCATTTACCTTACCTTTTTTTATAAGACCCTGCGCTGCCTTTTTTACCGACATATTAATAGGAGCATTATTATTGGTTGTTCCTACTATCAAATTAGCTTCCTTAATCATTCCGTTTTGATCGGTTTTATAATGATGATAAAGTGTACCCCGGGGAGCTTCTACTACACCGACACCTTCATCCGGCGTTTCAGTTGGTACGATACGATACTCCGGACTAGTTATCTCCGAATCACTGGCAAGCTCCACCCATCGTTCCGCGGAATAGAGAAGCTCAATAATCCGGGCCCAATGCGTAGCCAGGGTTTGATGCACTGGTTTTCCGCCCAAAGTTTCATACATACGATCGTGTTCCTCATTAGCCAGGGATGTAGCCATTCCCTCCCCGGCATTCAAACGGGAAAGGGGTGTGGCTTTATACACACCACTCTGGGGGCCGTCTACAAATCCCTTCCATCCAACTTTTTTAAGAAAGGGGAATTTCAGATAGGACCAGGGTTCCACATGTTCCTCGATATGGTCCAGATATTCAGATGGTTTGAATTTGGCAAATTCCTTTCCATCCTGACCGGTGACCCGTATTTTTCCATCATAAAAATTGGGGTGATTATTTTCATCAACCAAACCCATATTATAGGTCTGGTGAGTAAACATGTCATTCAGAATCAAATCCACATACTGCTTGTTTTTCAGAACAATGTCATTGAATAATTGTATGGTGAATTTTCCGAATTCCACTGCTTTTTTTCCGTCAGCAATAAGCTGCTTCTGCTCTTCCTGGGTGAGTCCCTTACTCATACCTCCCGGAACCGCACCCACCGGATGTACAGCCTTCCCCCCTATCTTTTTTATCCACTCATGACACATACCTCTTAATTCAATCACCTTACCCCCGATTTCCAACCCTACTTTATGGATAACTCCCAGAATGTTTCTCTGTTCTTTGGGGGCATCCGGTCCTACCACAAAATCAGGGCCGGCCAGGGCATAAAAATGGGTAGTATGATCCGTAACAAAAAATATACTGTACAGAAGTTCACGCAGCATCTTGGCTGTCCGGGGAATTTCCAGATGATATACGGCATCACAGGCCTTGGCGGAGGCCATTAAATGGGCTTCCGGACACACCCCGCATATCCGGGAAGTTATACGAGGCATTTCTTCCACTGGTCTGCCCTGACAGAATTTTTCAAATCCGCGAAGTTCGGGAATCTGTAGATAGGCATTCTCAACATTTCCTTTATCATTTAAAAATATTTCGATTTTCCCATGACCCTCAAGTCTGGTTATAGGATCAATTGTTACTTTTTTCATCACATTTTCTCCCTAAAAGTGAACTGGGTAAATTAAATCGATAAAATGTACCGACCGGATCAACAATTTGATTGACAATCTTCTCGATTTCTTCCGGATCATCGCTGTCGATTATGGATCCAATGGCTCCGGCAAGTTTTCCTCCCATATCCTGAATACCTTCGGCCGGACCATAGCATCCTCTGCATCCCAGATTTACTTGAGGACACAGTGCACTGCATCCGGCCCGGGTTGCCGGTCCGTTACAGATAATTCCTTGTTCCAGCAAACATTTTTCCGGATCTATATCTTTGGGATCCACCAGGTGAGGTCTTTTAAATGCTTTTACCTTTTTATCATCAGTCTTGATTCTTTCGCATTCATCACATACAGTTTTGGCATTAACACCTACTACCGAACCTTTGGGGGGTAATTTACCAGTCAGAACCGCTTCCAAAACCGCCCAAATCTGCTCAGCTACCGGAGGACAGCCGGGCATGAAGTAATCAACCTCTGTCACCTGGCCTAAGGTTCGGACATACTTGAACATTTCAGGAATGGTTAATTCACCTTCCTTAACTTTGGTTTTAGCTTGGGGCCGAATCTTCTTAGGATTAAAAGTGGAAGGTGATTCCTGATATACATACTTTTGGATAGCATCACAAGTGGTCAAATTTCCTAATCCGGGAATGCATCCTTCCGTGGCACAAGATCCAAAGGCAACCAGTACCTTGGATTTTTTCCTGAGAAGTTCGGCAATATGCAGGTTTTCCTCATTTCGAATACATCCGTTAAACAGACAGACATCAATTTCCTTATCCGGCAGCGCTTCAATATCTTTATATTTGGGATCCATTATACAGGGACAAAAAATCAGATCCACGGCTTTATCTACTTCCAGGATTTTTTCTCTTATATCCAGAAAAGCAATCTCACATCCCCCGCAACTTCCCGCCCAGTACAAAGCAAATTTTGGTTTAGCCATTGATTTATCTCCACATGATTATAATATTTTATTGCTAACAATATAATATGCTTATTTGTTCCCTAAATAAAAAAACCTGATTAGATATCATTGCATTCCAATCAGGTAAAATTTTAAATAAAAATCTTAAAAATAAATGAAATTTTAGTTTAATTAGCATTACTACTTCTATTATTTTATACACATTTAGAAGCTTTCATACAATTTTAATGTAATATCTAATTCATTATAAGTCAAGTAAAAAATGTTTATATTGATCATTAATATAATTAATAATAGAAATTGTTACCTGATTACTTATCTTATACTTGCCTCTCCCCGATTTTTTTTGTATATTCAGATATAATCTAATATTTTTAATTAATTTATGACCAGTAATGGATTTACAACGATTAAAAGGTTTTTATTATAGTGCCAAATTTGGCAGTTTAACCAAAGCAGCAGAAAAAATGAATATTACCCAATCTGCAGTAAGCCAGCAAATCTCTTCTCTGGAAGATGAACTCAATATAAAACTTTTCCACCGCTATGGGCCCCAAAAAGATTTAACTCATGCTGGGGAAATATTTTATGAACTGATATCATCCATAATCATTTCCATAGAAGATTTAAAAACCACTTTTGAAGATAAGAGAGGAATTCAAAAAGGAGTGCTTACCTTTGCAGCCACAACCTTTATTATTATGAATATACTGCCTAAAGTAATTACTGCATTTTCGGAAAAATATCAGGATATTAAATTTCGGATATTAGAACGGCGGTGGCCGGAAATAATATCCTTGACTCAATCTGGAGAAATAGATTTTGGCATTACTCCTATACACGATAATATTCCCAAAAATTTATTGGTTATCAATTTAGAACCAATTGAAAGAATTTTAATTACTTCTCAGGGACATGAACTAGCAAAGAAAAAAAATATATCTCTCTATGATATTCAAAAATATCCTATAATTTCCTATGAAAAAGGATTAATCTCCAGAAAGGAACTGGATGAGGTATTTCAAAAACATAATCTGAATCCCTATATAATTATTGAAGCCACCAATGCCGAGACTATTAAACAATATGTAGAAAAAGGTATAGGAATTGCCATCATCCCTAAAACCGCCATAGAAGGAAAACATAAACCTTATCTGGAAGTTATTCCTATTAGCCATTTCTTCAATAAAAGTTGCTATGGAGTAATAATAAAAAAGGGGAAGTATATTACCACCTGGACCAAAAAATTCCTTTCCATGTTAAATCCTGACTGGAAAAGTGAAATGGAAATTAATTAATTATTTTTTCGGCAAACATCTCCACTGCAGTTTTTGCCGGAGCAGTTCAAAAAAATTATGCTCTTTAAAAGTAATTAAATGTATATAAGAATTATTTTTATGAATTTTTATGGATAAGGGAGCATTGCAATACAAATTCTTCTGACCATCCAGGGTTATCAGTAATTCTTTTTCACTTGTTTTTATTTGCAAATCAATAACACTGTCAGCTGGAATAACCACAGGACGCACGGTTAAGGCATGAGGACAGATGGGATTGATGATTATGGATTCAAGTGTGGGTATGACAATAGGGCCTCCGGCAGAAAGAGAATAAGCAGTTGAACCGGTGGGAGTGGAAATTATAATTCCATCTGAAATATATTTATTAAAAAATGTATTGTTAATACTTAGATCAATTTCAATTACCCGAGAACTGGTGGAACGCTGCACTACTAAATCATTTAAAGCAATATAGGTATCATTGAGATCTTCATTCACAATTTCACAATGGACAGTCATGCGCTTATGAATGGAATAGTTACCAGATATTAAATCATCAAGTTTTTTATACAGGGAATCCAATGACACCTCGGTTAAAAATCCCAATCCTCCCACATTAACTCCCAGCAGTGGTGTTTGAGAAGATCCCACTAGTTTGGCGGCAAATAAAAGTGTTCCATCTCCCCCCAGAGTTATGATGACATCACTCTGAGAAGCAATATCTTCTCTCTCAACCAGGGTAATTTTGTTATCATCTCTTTCTAAAAATTGGGATAAATGGGAACTGATTATAATCCTGATATGGTGATCAAGCAGCCAGTCGATTAAAGAATTACTGACCTGTTTAATATGCGGCTTCTGCGTATTGGCAAATAAAGCAATCTTCATACAACTATCTACCGAAATTAAACTTTGAGAGAATACTGTTTTTAAGTGAAAATTTACTGGTTATCTTTTTAATTTGTTCGCATAAGGAATCAATATCTAATCCAATTTCACCCAGTAACGTATCCGTATCTCCATGAGTGATAAATGTATCCGGTAACCCGAATCTCTGAAAAATTAAATTATTGCTTAATTTTTTTTCAGCGATTATTTCTGCCACACTGCTTCCCAAACCTCCGATAATACTATTATTTTCCAAGGTTAAGAGAACGGGAAATTTCTTCACTGTTTTTTCAATCATTTTTTTATCCAGAGGCTTGATGAATCTGCAGTTAATAACACTTACTGATATCTGCTCCCGGGAAAGTCGCTGAGCAATCTTCACCGCCGGCATTACTCGGTCACCAATGGCAAGAATGGCTACTTGTTCTCCCGGCCGGACAATTTCACTTTCTCCGATTTTTATTTTATTGAAACCGGTTTCATTCTCCCCCAACCCTAAACATTGACCCCGGGGATAGCGTATGGCAATTGGCCCTTTTTCGTACTGGCAGGCAGTCCAAAGCATATTCCGGAACTCTGTTCCGTTCTTGGGAGACATGATTACCAGGTTGGGAATAAACCTTAAGAAGCTGAGATCAAAACTGCCATGATGAGTGGGACCGTCATTGCCCACCAGGCCGGCTCTGTCCAGAGCAAAAATGACCGGAATATTCTGCAAGGCTACATCATGAATCACCTGATCCAGTGCTCTTTGCAAAAAAGTAGAATAAATGGCCACTACAGGCTTATATCCATTTAAAGCCAAACCCGTAGCAAAGGTTACGGCATGCTGTTCCGCAATACCTACATCAAAAAAACGCTCTGGAAACCGTTCCGCAAAATATTTTAATCCGGTTCCTTCCGCCATGGCAGCAGTTATGCCTATTATCTTATCATCTTTTTCGGCAATTTCGGTAACGGTTTTACCAAAAACTTCGGCATAGCTTGGTAATTTCTTTGATTTTATATTCCCGGTTTCCGGACAAAATTTGCCTATCCCGTGATACTTGGTAGCATCTTCTTCGGCAAATTTATATCCCTTGCCCTTCTGCGTGAGACAATGTACTAAAATCGGCCCTTTTAACTTACTGACATCATTAAACACCCGCAGTAATTCCTTGATATTATGCCCATCTATGGGTCCGAAATATCTGAAGCCCAGACGCTCGAATAAAGATCCGGGTACCACCATGGTCTTAAGACCTTCGTCAACTCTTTGTACCGCTTTTCTCACTTTATTGGAACCCATGGGTAATTTTCCGGTCAGCCACCAAATATCTTCCTTAATTTTATTATATAAAGGATTAGCAATAATTTGAGTGAAATATTTGGATAAAGCACCCACATTAGGAGATATGGACATTCTATTATCATTCAATACCACAATTAAATCTCTTTTAGAAGCACCGGCATTATTTAATCCCTCAAAAGACAAACCTGCGGTCATAGCGCCATCTCCGACAACCGTTATAATTTTTTCATGCTCATGTTTTAAATCCCGGGAAATGGCAAATCCCAGAGCAGCGGAAATAGCAGTAGATGAATGTCCCACCCCAAAACAATCGTATTCACTTTCCGAAATCTTGGGGAAGCCACTTATTCCTCCATACTGGCGCAGCGTATGAAAATTTTCTTTTCGTCCAGTTAAAATTTTATGCACATAAGCCTGATGTCCCACATCCCAGAGGATTTTATCTTGGGGAGCATTGAAAACATAATGCAAAATTATGGTTAATTCTACCACTCCCAGAGAAGGAGCCAGATGCCCGCCGGTTTTACATACATGCGATATAATAAACTCTCTGATTTCTTCGGCTAATTTTCCCAAATCATTTACATCAACTTTCTTTAAATCGGCAGGATAATTAATTCTATCTAAAAATTGTGGCATTGATCACCTATTCCTTTATATCTTCCAAATGCAGATTATTATTATCATCTTTCACTAATTTCTGAAATTTATGTTCCGCATCCTCTAACTTTTTATTACAATAATTAATAAGACGTATGCCTTGTTCAAAAATTTCCAGAGATTCTTCCAGATCAGTATCACTGTTTTCAAGTTTTTCCACCACTTCTTTTAACTGATTATAGGCTTCTTCGAAACTTTTTTCATTCTCTTTTTTGGTCATCCTGTATCCTCGATTGTGATCTTTTCTACTAATGAATCAGCACAACCCCGGGCAAATCTGGTATGAATCATATTATTCTTTTGTAACTCTTGGGCATTATGAATTACAGTGCCCTCCGGCATGCGAGTGGTAATACTGTATCCCCTCTCCAGCACTGATCGGGGATTCAAGGCTTTCAGGCGGCCATCGATATTATTTATTTTTGATTGTCTGATTTTATGGTTATGTTTCATTAAAGTAATGAAATGGGTACTCAGATCATCAATTCTCAAGAAGTACTCCTGAATTTTATCCACCGGGCGGCGAAATCCATAGCTTTTGGTTACTCTTTCCAGAAAATCATGATAGGCAATAAATAAATCAGTCAGATTTTGTATAATGTTATTTTTATATAGCAAAATATTCTGTAATAATTCCTCTCTGTCCGGTACTGCTACCTCAGCCGCGGCAGAAGGAGTAGGTGCCCGTTTATCTGCCACCAGATCACTAATGGAAAAATCTATCTCATGACCTACGGCAGAAATTACCGGGATGAAGGAGTTAAATATTGCTCTGGCAACTATTTCCTCATTAAAGGGCCATAAATCTTCCAGGGAGCCTCCTCCCCTTCCTACTATAAGCACATCAATATTCCCATACCGATTAAAAGCTTCGATACCTTCAGCTATTTCCTGAGCCGCATTTTCACCCTGCACTTTTGCCGGCCAGAGAATAAGTTTTACACAGGGAAAACGTCTTTGTATTACACTTCTAATATCCTGTAAAGCTGCTCCGGTTGGTGAGGTAACAATACCCATGGTTTCAGGAAAAAGGGGAATAGGTTTTTTATGTTCTTCAGAGAAAAGACCTTCTTCAGCCAGACGTCTTTTAAGTTTTTCAAATTCAAGTTGTAAATCTCCTATCCCAGCCGGTCGAATCTGTTGAACATTCAGCTGATAACGTCCCTGCAACATATAGACACTGAGATGGGCCAGAACAATAACCTTCATGCCATCCTGTACCTGAAAAAGTAAATTGCTGCTCCTGTTTTTCCACATAACACAGGATATCTGAGCCTCAGAATCCTTTAGGGAAAAATAAAAATGACCAGACGAGTGTTTTTTAAAATTAGAAATTTCTCCCTGCACCCATAAAGGAGGAAAACTGGTTTCCAAAGTTTTCTTGATTTCTTGGGTTAATTCGGTTACGGTTAAAGGATCCTGGGTATAAAAATCTAATTCAGCAGAGCCGTTTCCTTTAGGTTTCATCATTTCTTCTTCTTTTTATGACGATTTTTTCGTAAACGTTTTTTTCTTTTGTGGGTAGTTATTTTTCTTCGTTTTCTTTTTTTTCCGCTTGGCAAATTAAAACCTCCTTTTCTATTTATAAATATTTATCCAGTTCCGAAAAAATATCTGTTTGTGATTCTGAATGATCAGACTCAAACTTACCACTCTCTTTCATCTTATGCATTACCGAATCTTTTAATTTTTTTGAGGGTTTAAAATTAGGAACCACTCGATGGGGAATTTCCATCAGTTTGCCGGTCTTGGGATTGGGAGTAATTTTCCTTTTTCTTTCATGCAAAGTAAAAGTACCAAATCCACGCAGTTCTACTTTATCCCCATTCTGGAGTGCATAACTGACAGTTGCTAAAAATCCATCAATAACTGTACTGGTCTCAACTTTAGTAAGACCAGTTCCCTTTGATATAATTTCTATAATATCGGCCTTAGTCATAATATACACTCCGCTATAAATTTACAGATTATACTTTATGGACATACCACTGCATAATCGTACCCAGCCTTCAATTTTCTGAAATAATAAATCAAACAAGGATACATCATATTTGCGTTTTCTGACAATAGATGGTTTTCCTTCGATTCCACCCAACCTGGCAGCCAAATCCACAGCAGTCTGGAAATCTCCTAAAATGTCAACCAGCCCCTTATCCCAAGCTTGTCTTCCGGTAAATACCCGCCCATCTGCAATCTTTAATACTTCATTTCTGGATAATTTTCTTTCTTTTACCACTACATCTACAAATTGATCAAAGGCATCATCCACCCAGGACTGTAAATATCTTCTGTCAGCTTCATTCAATTCTCTGTAAGGTGAACCTGTATCTTTGAAACGACCGCTTTTAACTACCTGAAAAGTAATCCCAATTTTATTTAATAATTCTTTCATATTCACAATTTCAGCAATTACTCCGATACTCCCGGTAGTCGTACCTGGATTGGCAATTATGGTATCTGCTCCGCAGGAAGCATAGTAAGCTCCGGATGCAGCTACATTTCCCATGGAAACAATAGTCGGTTTACCACTTTCCCGCATCCTCCGTATAGCATTATATATTTCCTGGGAAGCGCCAATGACCCCACCCGGACTATCAACCCTGATAATCACAGCTTTAATAGATGTGTGTTCTTGATAAAACTCAATATCTTTAACTATACTTGCCGAACTATAAATGGTTCCGTACAGATTTATAACCCCGATTTTTTTCCCACCTGAGGATATATTGATAAAATCGCTGGTGTTTTCTTGAGATTTTATATTTACTATCACTAAAATTAACAATAGGGTAATAACAACAATAATAACTCCTATTAAAAAATCATTTTTTCTTTTCACACTCAACTCCTTTAAAAATTATAATAAAAAATCTTCATCATCATATAGTTTTGTAGACGGCTCGGCTTTAGTTTTCCCTTTAGCTTGTTCTATTGGTAATCTCATTCTTATAATTGTGGTTTTACCTTCATCTCCAATATCATATTCAGCATTGAGTATGTCAAAATACATCTGCGCAATCCTTAGACCAATTTCAACATTAGAAAAACCAGCTGAATCCTCTTCTTTAATCGAAGGATACACCAATTCAGCTAATTGCTGGTTAAAATCGTAAATATCCGGCAATTTCACTTCAATCAGATTCTTCTTGTTTATGGCCCGGGTTGATACCAAAAATTCATCTCCTGGTTCTTTCAGGGACATGACACTTGCTTTTAACAGTAGGCCGATGGCTAAAGAAAAATTTCTGCCGATTCCATATACAGGTGGGAGGGTATTATCCAGAGATACTTCAGCCTTGAAGGCTCCGGTTCCCAGACTGATTTTCAAAAAATTTAATTCCTCATAAATTATCTCATTTAAATCCCATTCCGAAGGTGTGGTTAAGGCATCTCTTTCTCTTTTCTTAAAAATGGTTTTAAAGGAATTCTCGATCTTATCCCATTCATTCAAAAGACTGTTACACTTATCAGCCTCATCAGGATAGTTTTTACTAACATATTCCAGTGCTTTGGCCATATTGTTAACCGGCCGAACTAACCGGTTGTAAAAAGAACTTATAAAAGCAGACATGTCATTTATATTATTTTTATGAATCAGCTTTAAATGTTCATCAATGTGGGAAGCAGACTTTCCCTTTCCATTTTTTACCACTCTTGCCGCATGCAGCAAAAGAGTATAATTTTTATATGAAATTCTCTTTACCATAATGTCCAGGGATAGAGGTTTTTCATTTTTTCTCTTCCATATAGTAGCATACCGATAGTTGTCGTTTTCCCAATCATACTGATCCGGAGTAATTATATTCTCCGGGCTGTAACTCAAATCAGAAATATTCATTGTTTTTAATTTACCATAAGCGTATCCGGTAAGACGAGAAGTAGCAGAATTAAAAAGTATAAATTTTCCTTTCGAAGTGGTTAAAAAGACAGCATCATTGATTTGCTCCAACAATATTTTATATTTTTCGGATGATTGCTGTAATCTATTCTGCAATGCTACTATATTCTTTTCCAAATTTACCTTTACTTTCCTCAGCTTTTCATAGCGCTGCCTTTCTTTTCCGCTTAAAAATCCCACCAGAGGCCCAATTAAAAAAAACATAAGCCATAATAAATCAGAAGCACCTATACTGTTAAAAATATACTTTAGATTGTAGCCTATAATTAAACCAGCTACACAGCCGACAATTACATTCTGAGTTACTGCACTTAATTTTGATCTAACTTTCACCATTTGAATACCTCAAAAATTTATTACATTTATCTTTTCTTGGGTTCAATACCATATGATTTTAATTTTCGCCATAAGGTTGTGGTTGATATACCCAATAAGGCTGAAGCTTTTTTCTGATTCCAGGAATAGCTATCCAATATCTTCAAAATATATTTTTTATTTAATTCCTCTAAAGTGCATTCCTCATCAAAACTGGCTTTACTATCTAATTTTTCAGCTTTAGTGAATAATGAATCAGGCAGATCTTCTGCGGTTATCACATTATGAGTTGACAAGATAACTGCTCTTTCCATAACATTTTCCAGCTCCCGAACATTCCCGGGCCAACTGTATCCGGAAAGCAGTCTCATAGCATCGGATGATATACCCTCAATTTTCTTACTGGTTTTCTTTTTATACTTTTCCAGAAAATGATTTACCAGTAAAGCAACATCATCCTTTCTTGCCCGAAGCGGCGGCATATGAATGGGAATAACATTAATTCTGTAAAAAAGATCTTCTCTGAAATTTCCCTTCTCTATTTCTTGTTCTAAATTTTTATTGGTAGCAACCAATAATCGTACATTTACTCTTAAGGGTTCATTCTCTCCCACTCTTCTTATTTCTCCGTCCTGAAGAAATCGCAGGAGTTTAACTTGCGTTGATAAAGCTGTTTCACCGATTTCATCCAGAAAAAGAGTTCCTCCGTTTGCTTCCTGGAATAATCCTATTTTATCTCGAACCGCTCCGGTAAAAGCACCCCGGATATGTCCGAAAAGTTCACTTTCCTGCAGATGTTCCGGAATAGCACCACAATTTATAGTGATGAAGGATCTGTTTTTCCGTTTACTGTTAATATGAATGGCATTGGCAATAAGTTCTTTACCGGTCCCACTATCGCCGCTTATTAAAACCGTACTGTCCATGGGAGCAACTTTGGATACCAGAGAAATTACATCCAGCATTTTTTTGGAATTACCCACAATATTTTCAAATTTATACTTTTCCTTGAGTCCCTCCTGCAGCTTTTCTACTTCAGCAAGTAGTTGTTTGTGCTCTAAAGCTTTGGAAACCAAAATCAGGAATTCATCCTTATTAAAAGGTTTAAGGATATAATCATAGGCTCCTAATTTCATGGCTTCCACACCGCTTTCCACGGTTCCGAAGGCAGTCATGACTATAACTTCGGTCATGGGATTTACTTCTTTAGCATTTTTTAACACCTCCATGCCATCAACTGGTTTCATTTTTAAATCAGTTATGATAAGATCATAAAACTTCTGATTTATTTTCTCAATAGTATCATTACCATTTGATGATTCCTCTATAGTGTATCCCGCTTTTTTCAAAAACATGGAAAGGGTGGTTCTTACTGATTTCTCATCATCAACTAATAATATTTCTGGCATCTTATATCCTCAATTTTTTTTAATTTGAGATGGGAAGCAAAATGGAAAAAGTTGTTCCTTCCCCCTCAGTACTGTCAACTAAAATTTCGCCGCCATGATTATCAATAATTCTTTGGCAGATTGCCAATCCCATACCGGTTCCTTTCTCTTTCAAGGAAAAAAAGGGCTGGAATATCTTCTTCATCTCCTGTTCCGGGATCCCATCGCCAGTGTCACTGATCGAAATTCGTACCACCTTTACTCCAAATCTCTCTTCTTTGTTAGTGGCCACCATTACTTTTCCCCTTTCTCCCATAGCATCCAGGCTGTTCATGAACAAATTGGTGATAACTTGTTGAAATTGATGCCGGTCTAATCTTATCGAGGGCAGGGTGGAGTCATATTTCTCTTTCCAGACAATATCATCTTCATTCCAGTCTTTATGACGCTTAACCACATGACTGATCAATTCATTAATATCTTCCAATTGTTGATTAAGCTGTTGGGGCCGGGCAAATCGTAAAAAATCATCCACAATAACCGATAAATGATCCGACTCTTCCCGGATAATTTCCAAAACCTGGCGGCCATCCTCAGAAATCTGTTTTTCATCTTCCAGTAAACTAACCGAATTAATAATTGAAATTAAAGGATTTCTGATTTCATGGGCAATAGAGGCTGACAATTCCCCTATGGAAGCCAGTTCCTCATTCCGGAAGAGTTTTTTCTCCAATTCTCTCTGTGCGGTTAGATCAATAATCGAAACCAGGGTATCGGAAGAATTGGTTATGGCTGTAGTGGAAAGATGGATTTGCCGCACCTCATTATTTTTATCCATAAATTCCAATTCACAATTATGGGGAGGATGGTCTATTATTTCTTTGATATCATAGTCAGATGAATCTTTGTTTCTTAAAAAGGTGTCAATTTTAAATTTTCCGGTCAATTCTTCATTAGAATACCCGCTTAAATCAACAAAGGCCTTGTTTACTAAACGAAAATCTCTCTTTTTATCCAGGATGGCCAGACTGGGACCAGCTGCTTCAAAAAGTATTCTGTACCGTTTTTCTGAATTGGTTATTTTCTCATAGAGTATAGCATTTTCAATGGCAAAGGAACCATATTCCGCCACACTGATAAGTGTTTTTATACTATCTTCCGAAAACGACTGATCAGATCCATAAAATACCCCTATAACTCCCAAACATTGCTCTTCACCTTTGATTATGGGAACATAGGCAAAACTATTGAGGCTATTCTGCTTAAAATATTTTTTGATTTTCCTGTCCTTAATTTCATCAATACCCTCACACACGACCGGTTCTTTTTTCAGCCAGGATTCTACGGCTGGATGCTTGGAATCAGAAGTGAGGGAAATACCGGTATTAATGTCATTTTTTTTGAAAATAGGGCCATACCCGGCTTTGCCCTCAATATGTTGTTTATTAACATCAATAATGCCAATCCAGGACTGATCAAAACCAAGATATTTTACCAAAGATTTGGAGATATCCTGCAGTACATCCTTTATGGTGCCAAATTGCCGGGTCAAAGCAATGGCCCGGCTTATGGACATGTATCGTCTGGTTCTGGCTTCTGCCTGTTCATACAACTGGGCATTTCTTAAGGAAAACGAGAGTAACTGGGAAACATCCTGCAAGGATTGTTGGTAATCATTATTAAAATTTTGAGAATCTTTTAGATAAAAACCAATAATTCCCAGGAGCGTATCATCAGCAAGCAACGGTATCCCATAGTAAGCTGTAATACCCTCTTTCTTCAATATCTTCGGGTCGGTATGGTTAATTTCGGATATATCAGTTATCATTACTGGCTGTTTCTTTTTTATAATTTTACCAGGTAACCCCTGATCACACTTAAAAGTACCAGCCCTGACCAAATCTTTAGGCAGCAGGGACTGACTCTGCAAGTTTAGTTCTTTATTATCACTATTAATCAAAAAAATTTCCACAGTGCCTGCTACAGGTAAATAATCATTAAGGCAGGCTGTAAATATCTGTAAAATCTCATTTGAGTTCAGACATTTGCAGACCCGCATAGACACTTTATGTACAATACTATGGTTACTCTCGGTCATGGCTGGTTTAACTTAGTGTATTTTTACTATCCTATATATACATTAGGAGTAAACATATTCAGAAATAAATGGGAAATTGTTCCTATTATGATATATACTACGATCATGGAAACAATTATTACGACGAAAAAAGGTAAAACTTTGTTTTTGGGTACATCCAGAACAATGGGAAGACCAAAATACAATACTACTAAACTGTAAATTCCCACCAGTCCAACCAGTATTCCCAGAGAGGGGATAATGAAAAGAACACCGGCAGCTAAATAGGGTGAATAACTATATACTGCCAGCTTAAAAGATTTAACCTCATCCTGAGTAGCACTGAACTTAGGAGCAAAGAAGGTTATAACTTTGGCTACTACCCAGATTCCTAAAAGCATAATCGCGTACTCGATAATAGCTGTAACTAACGATTCTCCAAAATTTAATCGAATTGATTTTGAAAAAGGTACTGGATATCCGATAATCATTCTGCCTAAAAAATTAGCCAAAGCAGGTACAGCCGCTAATATCAATAAATAACTTTTAAAAATTCCGTTCACCGTTGCTTCTTCCTCTTTGATCACAGCCCAGGTATCTTTGGTTTTAAAACTGATTTGCTTTACTCTCTCCAAAATTTCTTTAAATTTCTCTTTCATGGTTACCTCCTTTTATTATTTTGTTCTTTTAATTATATGATACCCCAATTGTGTTTTAACAATACCACTGATTTGGCCAACTTCCAATGTAAAGGCTGCTTTTTCAAATTCCGGATTAAGATCTCCTCTTCTAAAAATTCCTAAATCTCCTCCAATTTTCCCGCTAGCTTTATCCAGGGAATACTCCTTGGCCATCTGTTCAAAGGAAGCACCCTGCTTAATTTTGTTTAAAATTTCCTGGGCCTTTTCCTGGGAATTCACTAAAATATGACTTGCTCGAATAGTAAATCCCGAAATCATGGTCTCATCGGTAGTTAATGATTCTTTCCAAACCCAGCCAGTAATTTGAACTTTCATCCAGTTAGACTGAGTTTCCAGAATTTTGCACTGAGTGCCGGCTTTAAGTTGACCTAAAATTTTTCCATTGGGTTCCAAGCGCAGGTTTTCCTGATCCACCTTAATATATTGCGTTGACTGCTGAGAATATACATAACCGCTAACAGCAAAAAATAATAAACTCATACATATTATTTTTTGTGTATTCACCTTATCCTCCATTCTTTTAATTTTGCAAACATTTTCATTTTGAAAATAACTATTTTTAGTCATAATAGCAAGAAATAATTTTAGCAAATAATCTAATTTATTTAATTAATGCCAGTATTTCCTTAAATTCCTCATCATCACAGGTTTTAAGCAGCTCAAACAGAATCATCTCAGTTGATTTAAGCACGATTCCCTCCTGCCGCATCCCTTCCAGGGCAATATCAAAATCCGCTTGTTTTCGGGATGAAATGCAATCCTGGGCAACAGTAACCTGAAAACCGGTATTGAGCAGATCCAGGGCAGACTGCCATATACACACATGGGATTCGATGCCGCCAAGAATTAATTGATCCAGCTTTTGAGCCCGGAGTTGATGAACAAATCCCTCTATACCCACACAACTGTAACTTGTTTTTTCCCAAGGCTCAATTTCCCCCAGGGCTTTTTTCAGAGCAGCAGAAGTTTTACCCAGTCCCTTGGGATTCTGTTCCGTAAGAAAGATGGGTACTTTTAATATTTTGCATCCCCCAATAAGTTTTTTACAGTTTTCCATCATTTCATCTTTATGCAGCATTGCCTTAAGCAATTTTGTCTGCATATCAATGATAATCAGACCCGTGTGCTCTTTTTCCAGTAAGCGTGAATTCCTCACCATAGCTTCCTCCGTTTTTATACATAATTAAAATTAAAAGTCTATGAATCCAAAAAAAACCGTAATAATGTACTAAAATAAAGTATCAAATCAAATAATTTTTAAATCAAGATTGAATTACTTGCTATTGTAAAAATCCCTTGGTATATTTTAATTTGAAATGAAAAATAAGGGAATAATATTTGATATAAAAAAATATTCCATTCATGACGGCCCTGGTATCAGAACTACGGTTTTTCTTAAAGGCTGCCCCTTGCACTGCTGGTGGTGCCACAATCCTGAAGGTCAAAATATGAGCCCTGACCCTGTTTTAAGCTCCAGCGGTAACCAAAAATTTTGTTCTCCCTATAAAAAAGGTAAAGAGTTACTGGGAAGAGAAATATCAGTAAAAGAGGTGATGCAGGAAGTAAAAAAAGACTGCATATTCTATAAGGAATCAAAGGGCGGGGTGACTTTCTCTGGGGGAGAGCCCTTATCCCAACCGGAATTTCTTTATCAGCTTCTGCTGGAATGTAAAAAGGAAAACCTGCATACTACCCTCGATACCAGTGGTTACGGTCTTCTCCCGGTTATAAAAAAAATACTGCCCCTAACCGACCTCTTCCTATTTGACCTAAAATTGATTAAAGAGCAGGATCATATAAAATATACCGGGGTTTCCTTTCAGCCTATTAAAGAGAACCTGATATTTTTAACTGAAAAGAATACAAATATTTATATAAGGATTCCCATTATTCCCACGTTTACGGATAATAAGCAAAATATCGAGCAGATTATCGCCTTTCTTACTCTGCTGCCCAGAATAGCCAAAGTTAATCTTCTCCCTTATAATCAGCTGGGGAATAAAAAGTATGATAATCTGGGCAAAAAAAATAGATTAAAAAACATCCGGCCTCCTTCGGAAGAAAAAATGAAGGAAATTCAAAATAAATTCGAGAAAAATGGATTTATAACCGAGATGGGAGGATAATATAAACAGCCGCATTAAAAAACTCCGGGAACAGAGCTTGAAGGCGAAAGAAAAAATTTCTCCGGAAAGAGCAGAACTGCTAACGAAGTTTTATAAAACCGGAATAGCTGATACTGTTTCTGTGCCCGTGGCCAGAGCTCTGGCCTTTGCTTACCTCTTGAAAAACAAAAAAATTCCCCTCAACCCTGATGAACTTATTGTAGGTGAAAAAGGACCTGAACCCAAAGCCACCCCCACCTACCCCGAAATATGCATTCACAGCCTTAAGGACCTGGAAACACTTGCCTCCCGGAAAAAAATATCCTTTAAAGTTTCCCAGGCAACCAAAAATCTTTATGCAGAGGAAATCATACCATTCTGGAAATCCAGAGCCATTCGGGACCGGATCTTTCAGCAGGTTGACAAGCAATGGATTGAGGCCTATGAAGCAGGAGTATTTACCGAATTTCAGGAGCAGCGGGCTCCCGGACATACAGTAGCCGGCCGGAACATCTTCCAAAAGGGCATGCATGATTTTATCCTAGAGATCCAAAATTCCCTTGCAAATCTTGACTTTTTTAATGATCCGGAAGCCTGGTATAAGCGGGAAGAGCTAAACGCCATGCGGATTGCCTGCCAGGCCTTGATTGACTATGCCCATCGCTATGCTGAAAAAGCTGACAAACTGGCAAAAAAAGAGACCCAAAAGAATAGAAAAAAAGAATTGCGGGATATAGCACAAATCTGCCGAACCGTTCCCGAATACGCCCCCCAAACCTTTCATCAGGCCCTGCAGCATTACTGGTTTATTCACCTGGGGGTAACCACAGAACTGAATACCTGGGATTCCTTCAATCCGGGACGTCTGGACCAGCATCTGTATCCTTTTTATAAAAAAGATATTGGGCAGGGATTACTGACCCGGGAAAAAGCCAAAGAGCTGCTCCAGGCTTTTTGGATTAAATTCAATAATCAGCCTGCTCCCCCTAAAGTCGGGGTAACCGCCCAAGAAAGTGCCACTTATACCGATTTCTGCCTGATAAATCTGGGTGGGGTTAAGGAAGACGGGTCGGATGCGGTTAATGAACTCAGCTACCTTATACTGGAGGTTATTGAAGAAATGCGTCTGCTGCAGCCCAGTTCCATGGTACAGATAAGTAAAAAAAATCCGGACCAGTTCCTGAAGCAGGCCCTGAAGATAATCAAAACCGGTTTTGGCCAACCTTCTCTATTTAACACCGATGAGATCATTCAGGAATTAATCCGGCAAGGTAAATCACTTATCGACGCCAGAAACGGTGGCGCTTCCGGATGTGTGGAAACCGGTGCTTTCGGCAAAGAAAGTTACATACTTACCGGCTATTTTAACCTGGTTAAGGTGCTGGAAATTACTCTGCATAACGGCACTGATCCCCGCACCGGTAAAACCATAGGATTAAAAACCGGCGATCCCTGTACCTTTAAAACCTTTAAACAGTTATTCCAGGCTTTCCGAAAACAGCTGAATTATTTTATTGACCTGAAAATCAAAGGGAATATAATTATTGAACGTTTATGGGCAGAGGTGCTTCCTGCTCCCTTTTTATCCCTAATCATTGAAGACTGCATACAAAAAGGCAAGGATTACAATGCCGGGGGTGCCCGCTATAATACTGCTTATATTCAGGGAGTGGGCATGGGTACCATAACAGATTGTTTTGCTTCCCTAAAATACCATGTATTTGAGCAAAAAACCCTCAGCCTGAAGAAGTTACTACCTATTCTGCAGCATAATTTTAAGGGAGAGGATAAAATCAGAAATATGTTCATCTACGCAACTCCCAAGTACGGGAATGATGATGACCGGGCGGATATACATGCACAGCAGGTATTTGATGCTTTCTATAATGCAGTGGAAGGACGTCCCACCAGCAAAGGAGGGCAATTCAGGATCAATCTGCTTCCCACCACCTGCCATGTCTATTTCGGCAGTGTAATCGGTGCCACTGCAGATGGCAGAAAATCCGGTCTCCCCGTATCCGAAGGCATTTCCCCGGTCCAAGGTGCAGACCAAAACGGTCCCACAGCTGTGCTGAAATCCGCGGCCAAGATTGACCACATTCGCACCGGCGGCACCTTATTGAATCAGAAATTCACTCCCCAGCTTCTGGCCGATGACAAGGGACTGGATAATATGGTGCACCTTATCCGTGCCTATTTTAAAATGAACGGGCATCACATCCAATTCAACGTCGTGACAGCGGAAACCCTGCGCCAGGCCCAGAAAAATCCGGAACAATACCGGAATTTAATTGTAAGAGTAGCCGGTTACAGTGATTATTTTATTAATCTGGAATCCGTACTGCAGGAAGAAATAATTAAGCGAACCGAACAAAAGGTTTTTTAAAGGAATAATGATGAAATTTAATGGGAATAAAGGATATAAGAGGAATAAGGGTATATGGTATATGGTATAAGGTATAAGAAAAGATAAAAGATAAAGGATAAAACAGAATATAAATAGAATGATGGAAGATTGGAATAGTGGAATGTTGGAAAAAAAGAAGACATGTATTCCAGTATTCCCTTATTCCAGTATTCCTGTAACGTATCATTCCATTATTTCAATATCTTAAAAATCTAAGGAGTTATTATGTTTAAAAAAGAAATCTATCAAAACCGCCGGAATCTCCTGAAAATGAAGATAAAATCAGGCATCATCTTATTGCCGGGCAACCAGCTCAGTCCCATGAATTACCCGGATAATACCTTTCATTTCCGTCAGGACAGTAATTTTCTCTACTACCTGGGTCTGGACGAACCAGGTCTCTGGGGTATTATGGATGTGGACCATGACCAGGAAATCATCTTCGGTGATGATGTGTCCATTGAAGATATTATCTGGACCGGCCCCTTGCCCCAGCTTTCCCAAAAGGCGGAGAAAGTCAAGGTAACTGATACCAGACCAACTGCTGAATTGAAAAAAACCATTCATGATTGTATAAAACAAGGCCGGCAAATTCTTTACCTGCCCCAATACCGGGCAGAAACCCTCATCACCCTGCAGGAACTGACCGGCATTCATACTTCTCTTATCAATGATTTCAGTTCGGATAAACTGACCCGGGCCGTGATCGACCAGCGCTCGGTGAAAAGCCCGGAAGAAGTGACAGAGATAGAAAAAGCCCTGGATATTAGCTATGATATGAATGCAGCTGCCATGAAACTGATTGCTCCGGATACCTACGAATACGAAGTCTGCGGTAAAGTGCAGGGAATCGTGCTTTCCCGAAACAGTCACCTTTCTTTCCCGGTAATTTTTTCCATCCATGGGGAAACCCTGCATAATCACTCTTATAACAATCTAATGAAGGAGGGGGATATTGTGATTTGCGATTCCGGAGCGGAATCTCCCCTGCACTACGCCAGTGATATTACCAGAACCATACCGGTTAAGGGGAAATTCAGCCCGGAACAGAAGGATATATATTCCATTGTCCTGCAGGCTAATGTGGATACCATCGCCATGATGAAACCGGGAATTTTTAATAAAGAGTGCCACTTGCAGGCCATGAAAATCATTGCCGAAAACATGAAGCAGCTGGGATTCATGAAAGGCAACCCCGAGGATGCTGTAAAGGCTGGGGCGCCTGCCCTGTTCATGCCCCATGGTCTGGGACATATGCTGGGTCTCGATGTTCATGACCTGGAAGGATTGAATGAGGAAAAAGTAGGATATGACCAGACCGTGCAGCGAAGCGAGCAGTTCGGATTGGACGCCTTGCGTATGGCCAAGAAACTTCTGCCCGGGTATGTGCTTACGGTGGAACCGGGAATTTATTTTATTCCGGAATTGATTGACCGCTGGAAAGCTGAGAATAAATGCCAGGAATTTATAAACTATGATAAGGTGAATTCCTTCCGTGATTTCGGCGGAATACGGGTGGAAGATGATGTGCTTATCACGGAAAAAGGGCATAGAGTACTGGGAAAACCCATTGCTAAAAGTGTGGAGGAAGTGGAGGAATGGTGTGCCAAGTGATTGGGTAATAAGGTAATTGGTAATAAGGGAAAAACAAAGATAAAAGAAAAAAGACAAAAGACAAAATTGAAAAGATTAAGGATAAAGGAAAAAACAGAATATAAATGGAATGATGGAAGGATGGAAGGGTGGATTGTTGTGGAAAAAAGTGGACATGTATTCCATTATTCCACTATTCCAATATTCCCAAATGGAGTATACATCAATTATTATACTATAAAAAATTAGGGAGGAATAAAAATGAAAAAAATTATTTTTTTATGGGCATTACTAATCCCGGTTCTCCTTTTCTCTCAGCCAAAGGTCGATTTTGATAAGTATTTTGAAGATAAAACCCTGCGTATAGATTATTATCATATCGGCAATGATACTTCCGAAATCATAACCCTAGACCACATCTACCGCTATGATTTCTGGGCAGGCAATCCGGATCACTGCATCGACCAGTTCAATAACGGAAGGTACTACGTAAAAATTTATGACCGGGATTCCAATACCCTGATTTTTTCCCGGGGATTTGATTCCATATTCGGGGAATATCAGACCACGGATCCGGCCCGGAACGGAATCAAAAAAGCCTTTTCGGAATCGGTGCTTATCCCCTGCCCCCGGAATCCCTTTTTCCTGGTACTGGAATCAAGGGATAAGCATAAAATGCTGCGCGGTATTTTCAACCGGGAGATCGATCCTTATATGGTCGGTATCATTGAGGAACAGCCTGATAATGATGTGCTCATCTATACGGCCCTTATAAACGGTAATCCCCATGACCACGTTGACCTGGCCTGGATCGCAGAAGGGTATACCAAAGAAGAGTACGATATTTTTAAAGATGATGTGGATGATTTAATAGAAAATTTCTTTTCCGTAGAGCCTTTGAAAGGTTTCCGGGATAGATTCAATATTTACGGCGTATTCAAACCTTCTTTTCAGAGCGGCACGGACCAGCCCCGGCAGAACCTTTACAAAAACACGGCCTTAAACTCTTCTTTCAATGCCCTGAATTTAAGACGGTACCTGCTTACGGAAGACAACAAAGCGGTAAAAAATATTGCTTCCCAGGTTCCCTATGATGCTATCCTCATACTGGTCAATCATGATCGTTACGGCGGAGGAGGTATTTATAACCTTTATGCCATTTCCACCGTGCACAACAGCCGGAGCAAGAATGTTCTGGTGCATGAATTCGGGCATTCCTTTGCCGGCCTGGCCGACGAATACTATACTTCCTCGGTTGCCTACAATGATTTTTATCCCCCGGGAGTGGAACCAGTGGAGCCTAATATCACCGCCCTACTGGATCCTACCGAACTGAAATGGAAAGAATTTGTCTCTTCTGGTCTGAAAATTCCCACTCCCTGGGGTAAAGAGGCCATGGATTCTCTAGAAACTATATACGGAAAAATGAGTACTGCCATGTATAACACCATTGATTCTCTGACTTCTCATCAGGCTGATAAAGAAAAAATCGACCAGATAAGAAATACCTGGAAGCAAAAACTGGATACCATCCGGAATCAGATCCAGACCATAGAAGATCGGTACAGCTATCTGCAGGGAAAAGTGGGCGCCTTTGAAGGAGCTGGGTATGCTTCCCACGGCCTCTACCGTCCGGAACTGGACTGTATTATGTTTTCCAACCGGAATCAGCGTTTCTGCCGGGTCTGCCAGGAAGCCATTAAAAAAATGATTTTATTCTATACCGAGTAAATGAATTTTACTCCTTCATCAGCCATGCGCTGGGAAAAACATCATATTGAAATCAAGGAATCGGTTATAACCGTATTATGCCCTCCCTCTTTGATTGAATCCGGTAGAAAGGCTGTTTTAAAGACCCGAAAGCAAATTGAAGATTTCATTGCCCGGTATCCGGAATTTAAATCCAGCCATACCCCGCTCCGGCCTCCCTCCGGGTCTGCGCCTCTGATAAAAAAAATGTATCAGGAATCCGGGAAAGTGGAGGTGGGTCCCATGGCTGGTATTGCCGGTGCCGTGGCAGAACAATGCCTCAAGCAGCTTCTAAAAGCCGGGGCCCGGGAAGCAGTGGTGGACAACGGGGGTGATATTGCATTGTTTATCCACCAGCCCCTGAAGGTGGGGATCTATGCCGGGGAGGATTTTTCCCTGAATCTGGCCCTGGAGCTGGAACCCCGGAATCAGTCTCTGGGAATATGCACTTCTTCCGGTACCGTGGGTCATTCCTTCAGCTACGGCCTAGCCGATGCGGCGGTGGTTATTTCGGAAAATATAGTACTGGCCGATGCGGCAGCCACGGCCGTGGCCAACCGGGTGCATTCTCCGGATGATTTGACTTCCTGTTTTGATATTCTTACCTGTCTGCCCGAGATCGAAGGGAGCCTGGTTATACTGGGGGATAAAATCTCTATGTGGGGAAAACTGCCCCAGGTCATTACATCCCAGGATGCCCGGGAGCTGATTACCCGGGGTAGAGGGAACGAATAGAAGGATAAAGGAAAAAGTTATTGGGTATAAGGTATATGGTATAAGGAGAATAAGACAAAAGACAAATCCCAAATCACAAGCATCAAATAGCAAATAATTTCCAAATCACAATGAACAAAACAATCAATATTAATTGTTTTTGTTTGTTATTTGAAATTTAATTATTGTAATTTATTTGTTATTTTGGATTTGTATCTTGTGATTTTTTCTTTGATCTCTCAAAAACCTCCTAAATCCCTCCTTCACTTCATTCAGGACAAGCTCTTATCAGGGGGACTTTAATAATACTTTTATTTCCCTTATATCCTCTATTACCCTTAATTCCCCTATTACCCAAAAAACTTATACCCTATACCTTATACCTCATACCCATCCCTTATCCCTTCCCAAATAGGAACAATCTTTTCCTGCAGCAATCTGATAACCGCAGACAAACTGCCTGCCGGGTCCTGAAAATCATATCGTCTGAGAAACTGACTCCATTGGTTTTGTTTATCAGAGTCTGCGGCAAATTCAAAAGAAAGTCCCACCGGAATTTGCTGGGGAATGGCGGTTTCACGCCTTTCAAAGGTGGCTTGTATAGCCCGGGAAAGATTTTCTCTGTCTATGGGAAACTGTTGAAAAATCACAAAAAGATCATAATAATCCTTCATGCGACTGTTGGCCATTCCCAGGGCAACAATGGTCTGGACTTTTTCGGCAATAACCGTTTCCGGAGGATAGGCTTTTATGCGGGGGGCAGGAAAATTCAGCAGGGCAGGATAGGTGATAAAATCCGGCTCCGGAATCACCACATCCCCGAATCCCAGATCCATCTGCACCGGGATCACCATTTTTCCCAGAAAGGCCTTCAGCCGGATGCGGAGTCCCTGGTAAATATCCATTTCCCGGATTTCATCCATACGGATGCTTTTGGTATCGAAAAAAATTCCATCTTCTTCTTCCACGGGCTGGGTGGCCACAGATTCAATAATGTTTCTCATGCTCTCCGCATCTGTTTCCCCTATGGCCAGGAGATCCACATCCCGGGTGGAGCGGTAGGTATTATCCGACCAGGTCACAAAGAGCAGGGCGCCTTTGAGAATGAACTTATGGGCATGGGGAGAAACCGACATCCGGTAGAGCAGCCGTTCCGTGGCATAACGGATAGAGAGCAACTGAAAATTTCCACCCTGCTTCTTACCGAGATTATAGAGCTTGCGGTGGACAGAAGCTGCCACATTTCTGGGAGTCTTGCTGCTCATGTCATGGACTCCAGATAGGGACGGATGACATTAGTCACCCAATCCAGTTTGGCATACTGCCAGAGTTCATCCCGGGTGAAGCGTTGGTCCCGCAGACCCTCCTTGAGGGCTTCCAGGGCTATATCCAGCCCGATTTTGTTGCGGTATTTAAAGCAGTCGGCTACAGTGCGGGCCGGGTTGGTGATTTTAACCGGAACGCCTTCGATTTTATATTCTTCCACCCCTTCCCTGAATGCCTGGCGGGAAAAACGCACAACCCGCAGTTTCATACTGGCAAATTGCGGCTGTCTGGCCTTTTCCTCTATGGCTATCCAGGTTGCTCGGGGAATCTGGGTGGTGAGTTCATGGAAGGCCAGGGCGGAAATCAGGCAGATTACGCTCCGGGGTGCTTTTTTGGCTACCAGGGCCATATTATAAAAGACGGAAATCTCGGCACTGGAAAGTTTGTACAAGCCCCTCCCGGTTTTCTCCAGCACTCCCTGATCGCACAACCGCCGCAGGATTTGATGATGTATGCCTGCCTGCAGTACATCCTGGGTACTCAGAATCTTCTTTTCCCGGGCCAGCTTTATCAGTTGTTGTTTTTGAGTATTATCTTTGTCCATGTGCATAAATGTACATAATAATTTATAAAAGTCAACACTTTTGCACAAATATTTTGAACAGGAAATAAAAAAAATTGTTTTGAAATTGGGGAATTATTTATTAAAAATATATAAAAGAATTCGAGGAGAATGGAATATTGGAATACTGGAATAATGGAATACTCAAATACTTGTCTTCTTTTTTTCCCAACATTCCACTATTCCAACCTTCCATCATTCCATTTATATTCTGTTTTTTCCTTTTTCCTTGTTCTATCCCTTCGACTAGCTCAGGGCATGCTTTTATTTTTTATCTTTTGTAAATAGCGGAAAGCCCAAACCCGATAATGGCTCCGGCAACCACACCTATAATAATACTGACTATCAAATTACCCATAAACACGCCCACAATGGCTCCGAATACCAAACCCAGAATAAGCCAGGGAATGGGGCTTATTTTTGTTTTCATTTTGCTTCCGGTTTCATCAGCCATTTTTTTCTCCTCCATTTTGTTCAAGAGATATTATTATTATTCTTTATTGCGATCCGAAAGTTTAGCTTTTAGTTACTATATGTAGTGCTGATACAGGCTGGGGCAGTAAAATCAATAATACCATAATCGGATGAATATAATGTAACAAATATATTAATATTATGCAATGATAGTTATTTTTTTTGGTTATTTTTTTGTTTGAAAAATAAAATTTGAAAATCAACTGGAAGATGATTTTTTTAATATATGCCTTACTTATTATTCTTTTTTTTCACAGGGAATGAAGCCCTGGCAGAGTCAGGAAAAAGCTGTCAGCATCATAGATAACACAGATGAAAGGATGACGCAGATAAAAGATTGATAATGGAAAATCACAAATCCCAACCACCAAACACAGAATTTAAGGAATACTGGAATAGCGGAATTGTGGAATGATGAGAGACAGAAATGCTGGAATAATGAGTTTATACATCAGCTAATTTTATTCTATCTTCCAACCTTCCATAATTCCATTTATATCACTTTTTATCCTTTTTCCTTATTTTATCCTTTATCCCTTCGACAAAGCCTGTACTGAGTTCATCGAAGTACTCAGACATGCTTTTTTATTTTGTCTTCTGGATTATGCATTACTCATCTGTGTCATCTGTACCATCTGTGCCCATTTGCGATTCTGACTATGAACCTTTGTTTAAAATATAGTAAACAGAACCTGGACTCCGATCAAAAAAAAGTTTTTTGAATCTTTATTAACTATGTAATGATGATATTTACCGGATATATACATATCGGGTTGAAGAAGTATGGTAAGACCTAAACAAAAACCTAATCCAGTTTCAGCTTCACTTTCAGATGATGAAGATACTGAAACCGTAACTCGGGGATTATAAAGACCAATACCAGCATCAATAAAATAATCATCCCCTACATGAGTACGGCCATACACTAATACCATGAATAAGGAAGCCCTAACCTTGGTATCATTTGTTTCCTCTAAACTTTCCTTAATTTCAGGATCAAGTCGTAAAAAAGTATAATTTGCTTCCATACATATATCATGCCTGGATAAAATGGGATATTTTACCAATGCCCCTACATTTAATGATCTATTATAGGTTTGGGTCAAGTCACTCACAGGCATAAATACTCCCCCGGTTAGACCAATACTGGTTTTTCTTATTACTTTTGTTTCCTGGGTTAAAGGCTGATTACCAGGTAAAGAATCATCTTTGCTGACCGGTTCGATTTTTTTTACATGATCAGCTATTCTGATGTTACCTTGAAGGATTTCACAGGCAGTCATATTATTTTTAAATTGAACAATGACCACGCTTCCGATTTTTACTTCATTAGCATGTATAATTCTATACACACTCAGAATATCCCCGATTTCACCCAGGTCTTTTATCGTATCAATTAAAACATAATTTTCTACTATTTTGATAACCATTTGGGGATAACATAGTAAGGGAAAATATAACAACATAAGTAACAGTATTTTTTTCATTTCCCAGTCACTTTACTTTTGTAAATAAATTGACTATGGAAGTAATCATGTCTACACTTTATGGGCTCGTTCCAAAACTCCTGTTTTGGAACTCCTATTTAAGAAGAAACTCTGTTTCTTAGAATATATTGATAAAAAAATTAAATTTCATTAGTATTAATGAGTATCAGGAAACAGAGTTTCCTAACCAATTGGGAACCAGGTAAAAATATATTCGTATTTAACACAATACCTGAAACCTTATACCTTGTACCATATACCTCATATTACCCTATTACCAATCACTCGTCACTACGGAACGGTCAGCCTTCGATGAACTCAGGCTGACAGCTCTCTTTCTGTTTTATCTTTTATCCTTTATCTTTTGTTTTTTTTCTTTTGGATTTTGTCTTAATACTCCTGCACCGTCCTCCTGAACCTCCCCGGATTATATCCCTGTTCTGATACAACGCTGTTTATTCTGGACCACGCTTCCTCCGAAAGCTCCGGTGTTCGGCTCAGAACCCAGCCGTATTTACGGGAAGGAGTTCCCACTACTGCCCAATTATACTCCTTATCCAGACCGATTATCCAGTAATCGCCCCAGAATAAATTAAGGCCCAGAAACCGGACAAAACTGACCTTGAGCTTGGCATTGCTGGTTGTATCCACCACCCTGGCCCTGCCTTTCACCAAAATGGTTTCTCCCTCATTATCAACACACCGGTTCACCACCCTGATTTCCCCGTTTTCTTTAAGCATGTATTCGGCAGTGGTGTTCTTGACGCATTGTTTCTGAAATCGGTTCGGCACCTTTGCCACTTCATACCACAACCCCCCATATCTCTCCAGATCCACTGAATCTACGGTTACCGGTTTGGTTTTGGGTTTGGTCTGGGAAAGGGCGAAGAGGGGGATGAGTAAGGTGAGTAATAAAATTGTTTTCATGAGTTTGGCTCCTTTTGATTGTTAGTTGCGGAAATAGTCCGCATCGCAGATAACGCAGATGAGAAGATGGCGCAGATAAAAATTGACTCGTTCCAAAACTCCTGTTTTGGAACGAGGTGGAACGCAGATAAAACTTCCCAAACACCTTATTCATCTGTGACATCTGCGGCATCTGTGATCATCTGTGATTCTGACTTTTTTTATCTGTGTCATCTGCGATATCTGTGACCATCTGTGATGCAGACTTTATTGACTCGCAGAGGCAGAGCCTCTGCAGGACTACAATCTTGTCTACACTTTTAAATATAGTATCAGGAAACAGAGTTTTCTCTTCAATGAAAATACACCCTCTCTTTTATCTCTCCCTCCAGGGAGAGAGTTTGCAAACAATAGATTAGTCTAAATTTTCATTATATTCGTATTTAACACAGTACCTGAAACCTTATACCCTGTACTCCTCCCTTCTCCATTTTCCTTTTTTTATTCCTTCAACCAGCTCAGGACAAGCTTTTATCTTTTATCTTTTTTCTTTTGTCTTTTCTCCAATTCCCTTATACCCCTATTTCCTCTTATCTTCTGACTGCTGCCGTTCCCTGCGCTTGGAAACCGTGCGCTGAGTACGGCTGTAAATGATTTTAGACAGTCGTATATTTTGTGGCGTTACCTCAACAACTTCATCCTCTGCAATAAACTCAATAGACTGGTCCAGAGAAAGACGACGGGGAGGCCGGAGGGTCACTGTCGCTTCAGCGGTTGAGCTGCGCATATTGGTCAATTTTTTCTCTTTGGTGATGTTTACATCCAAATCACCGGCGCGGTTCCTTTCTCCCACAATCATACCTTCATAGACCCGCGTTCCCACATCCACAAAAAGTTCTCCCCGGTCTACCATACCCAGGGTTGAAAAACCGGTAACTGTGCCCTGGCGGTCCGCCACCAGCGCTCCGGTAGTTCGCTGGGGAATAGGGCCGAACCAGGGTTCATATCCCTTGAATATGGCATTCAAAATACCAGCGCCTTTGGTGTCGGTGAGAAAATGACTGCGGAAGCCGATGAGACCGCGGGAGGGGATAATAAATTCCAGATTAGCACGGCCGTGACCGTGATTTACCAGATTAGTCATCTTTCCCTTTCTGATGGTCAGTTTCTCAGTGACAATCCCGATATGCTCTTCAGGAATATCAACAAAGATATGCTCAACCGGTTCACATTTTTTTCCGTCTATGTGTTTAACAATAACTTTTGGTTTGGATACCAGAAATTCATACCCTTCACGCCGCATGGTTTCAATGAGAACAGCCATCTGCAGTTCACCCCTGCCGCAGACTTCAAAGGCATCGGTTCTGTCAGTGGTTTTGATTTCTATGGCCACATTTCCAAGGGTCTCTTTATCCAGGCGTTCTTTCAGATGGCGGGAGGTCAGATAGGTTCCTTCCTTACCAGCCAGGGGGCTGTTATTAACATAAAAAATCATGGATAAGGTTGGTTTATCCACCCGGATGCGGGGCAGGGGTTCAGGATTTTCTTGAGAAGAGATGGTATCTCCAATTTGAATATTATCGACTCCAGCCAGGGCAATAATATCACCGGCAAATACCTGTTCCACTTTTTTCTTTTTCAGATTCTCAAAAGTATACAAGGCAGAAAATGTAATACCGGGTACAGATTTTTCTTTACTGCAAAGACTGTACAATTTGTTCATTTCCAGCATACCGTTTGACAGTCTGCCCACGGCAATCTGCCCCACATAAGAGTCGTATTCCAGATTGGTAATCAGAAACTGAGGCTTGGCCTCATCATCTGCTGCAGGACCGGGAATTTGGGAAACGATGGTTTCAAACAGAGGCTGCAGATTGTCGGAACCGTCTGACAGTTCTCTGTGGGCTATTGCCTTTTTGGCGTTTGTATAGAGCACCGGCATATCAATCTGTGCTTCCGATGCATCCAGATCGATGAAAAGATCATAGGTGTGATTGAGCACTTCTTCGATGCGCTCATCAGGCCGATCAATTTTATTAATCACCAGAATCACCGGCAGGTTCTTTTCCAGGGCTTTCTTTACTACAAAGTGGGTTTGGGGCAGGGGTCCCTCACTGGCATCCACCAGAAGAAGCACTCCGTCCACAAGGTTGAGACTGCGCTCCACCTCCCCGCCGAAGTCAGCGTGACCGGGTGTATCCACAATATTTATTTTAATGCCTTTATACATCACTGCCGTGTTTTTTGCCATGATGGTAATGCCCCGTTCCCGTTCCAGATCCATTGAATCCATAACCCGTTTGGTGATTTGCTGGTTTTCCCGGTACAGTCCGCTCTGCTGGAGCATGCCGTCAACCAGGGTTGTTTTTCCATGATCCACATGGGCAATAATGGCTATGTTTCGGATATTGTTTTTTCTTTTCAAATTACTGTCCTCTTATCTAAAAAAAATACTCTGAATTCTACCCGCAGGCATATTCTGACAGAGGCTTTGCCCCTTTAATCCTTGCGCCAGGGAACACCTCCCGAAGTGGCCAGAAATATACTCACCTTTCCCATAAAATCAAAATGAAAAAGAGTATTTATTATCTCGCGGAGGCAGAGCTGCTGCTGGCCTGGATCAATTGTCTGAACCGCTGATAACACCGATGAAAGGATGGCGCAGATAAAACTTCCTAATCACCTTATTCATCTGTGACATCTGCGGCATCTGTG
>CAZKMO010000019.1:27921-32762 GCA_964554015.1 uncultured bacterium | reverse complement strand
AACTGGGGACACACGGATTTTCAGTCCGTTGCTCTACCGACTGAGCTAAAGCGCCCCAAAATTTGTTAAATATAATAATTTTAGATTAATCAGTCAAGCTAATTTTTTACTTTTTTAATTAGATTTTTAAATGAATAATAAAGATAAAAGAAAAAAGAAATCCAAAAGACAAAAGAAAAAATACAAAATACAAAAAAACTTGAGAGTTTTTGAAAGTGAGAACTTGCAAAAAAAATTACAATAATCAAATTCTAGATGGAATATTAGAATGATGGAATGTTATATAATCTTGACGAATTTATAATTTCTTATTCCATTATTCCTTTTTCCTTTTCTCCATCCTCCTTTTCTCCATTTTCTCTTCATGTGCTTCGTGTCCTTCGTGGTTTTAATACCTAAAACATCAATCGCGGGTGACTCGGTGTGCACTATGTATTGAAAAACAATTGTCAAACTAAAATTTATTTTCTATAAAGAAAACCACTTATTCAGCTTAATTAAAAACACATCATGAGGATAGAGCTGGAAAAGATCCCGCATATCATTCCTTAAGGAAAAATTACCATTTTCAACACAGTCGGATCTGCCCTGCGACCACACCAGGTAGAGGGTGGAGCCCGGCGTATACTCCCAGCGGATAACCAGATTGGAACGAAACTCGCGGAAATTAAAATCCGGATTATCCAGGGAATAATCCACCTCCTGATCATTCTCTTCATCGATATAATAGACATTATCCTCCTGGTCAAACTCGATTTCATCCTGGCTAAAGGTATGAAATCTGTCCTTATACCTGTCCGCCCGGGGATCGGTAATATATTTGAGGCGGGTATATTTGCCGGCGGAAACAAAGGGCTGTCCGTAAAACTGGATGGTAAGGTTGGGGGTAATGGTATAGTTCAGGCGCATCACCATGCCCGAGGTGGTCTGGGCAATTCGGGCGAATATATAACGGGATTCCTGGTTGTAATCCATTTCATCCACATACTGCAAATCATCATGGTTTATCCGGTAAAACGGCTGCATGTTAAGAGAAAACATGCGGCTGGGCCTGAAGTTCAGACCCGGGTAAAAGGAATAGACCTGTGAGTAGCCATCCTTCGGTTTTGTATAGGAGACATCCAAACTAAAATATACCATTTTTTTCTGGTTAGAACTGAAATAAGCCCAATAGTTCCAGGAAGAAGGCAAATAGATACCGGGGCCGCCCCGTAAGCTGGCGGTAGAGAAGGATTCTGCATTATAATTAATGCCGTACCCTGTCTCCCAGTAGTTTTTGAACTGGGCATGCATATTGATATTGCCCCCCTTATCCAGTCCTGTTCCCCCAAAATTCCAAAAATACCACTGATTGATATTGATATTGGCATTACGAAAAATGCTGAAAGGTTCCCACCACCTGAGTCCCATCCAGAAAAACTGGAAAATCCGATCGGATTGACGCAGATACCCCATATCATTTAATTCCAGACCGGGGGACAGCCAGAAACCTCCGACAATAAAATTAACATGACTGTTGCCCTGACGTCCAAAAAGAAAATTGCCTCCGTATCCGGAAAGAGAGGTGCGGCTGGAATCCACTTCCACATAATCCGCATCCGGCCGCTGATAGTAGCGCCGGGAAGAACGCTGCTGTTCGATCATGGCTTCCCTGGTTCCGCTGATATGGCTGAATATCGATTTCAGGGAAACGAACCAGGTCCGGTCTTTCCAGCTGTGATAAAAATCCACTCCCCCGGTTACGGCATTTTTATTCAAAAAATCAAGACTGTCACTTTGTATATTTCTATAGGTATTGGTGATCATACCACCCAGGCGGGTGGCCCCCTTATTATAATCTTTCTGGATTCTGGTGAGAAAATAATTGGTTACGGGGCTGACAGTTTCGGTTCCGCGAACACCATTCCGGTCTATATCAGCCTCCTCCTCCTGAGTTACTGCATCCAGTAATCCCAGGGAAAGACCATTTCTGGTTTTACCGGTCATTTTTGTTGCCCCCAGAATGGTAGAAAACTGGGGCATGCGCAGGAAGTCTTCATCATTGGTATAAGGTGTAAAAAGGGGGCGGCCTCCGATTCGCCGGGAATAAAAAAGGTTGTTATTGGCAAAATCACTATCACCAATCATGAGGGGATAATCGAGAATATTATTCCCTTCAATAAAGAAGGGTCTCTTCTCATTATAGAAGGTTTCATAGGCGGTCAGATTTACCACGGAAGGATCCGCTTCCACCTGCCCGAAATCCGGATTTATGGTAAAATCAAGGGTCAAATCACTGGTCACTCCCATTTTCCCATCCAGGCCCAGGGTAAATCTTCCCTCTTTTCCATTACTGAAGGGATTCCCTTCTTCCGGTTCCATGTATTCGGCCTGCCCCACCGTATAGGGTATAATTTCCAGGCGGCGATGGGATTTAAGACCGTGTATCCCCTCCAATATTCCGAACATGTGCACCCATCCCGGGGCATCGCGGGGTATGTGCTGCCAAAGTGAAAGTTCCTCCTTACGATACAGCATCCTCCCTACCTGAAGCCCCCAGGTCTGCACCTCCTTTCCGCTGAACCGCAACTGGCTGAGCGGAATCTGCATTTCAGTCGTCCATCCTTGATCATCCAGAGAAATTTTTGCATACCAAACCGGGTCCGGGTTCCAGTCCTCATTTTCCCCGTCATTGGTGTAAATACCGTCCATTTTAACTCCTCCGGCATTTACTATAAAAGTAAAGGCAGTCTGCTTATCAAAATAACTGTCAAGTTGAATAGCAACAAAATCACCATCTAATTGATCCCGCCGGGAAAGTCTGGCATCGATCTTTTCCGGTTCCGAATCATAGGCACGAATACCGACATAAATATTCCTGTCATCATATAATATTTTAAACGCTGTAGGCTGAGAAGGCGGATCTCCTTCACAGGGTTCATGCTGAATGAAATCGCCCGCCCATTCTACTGTCTGCCATATGGGCTCATCCATAATGCCATCAATTACGGGAGGCCCCGGATTAACAGCCTTGGTCCGGTAGCTTCGCTTATCGGTATCTTCTGCTAGAGTCGGTAAAGAAATCAAACCTAAAAATAAAAATACGAAAAAAAGGTTTACACTCTTTCTCATAGCATTTTACCTCAATTAATTAAACCAATTGATTCTATAATATATATTATACGTATTATACGTAATCTGCCCTAAAAGGTTTTCCGTTAAACAACTATTATTCTATTTTTCACGCAAAGACACGGAGTCACAAAGGGATAAGGGAATTAGGAACATGGAGAAAAAGAGAAGGGAGAATTAAAGACAAAAGAAAAAAAATAAAAAAATGGAATGATGGAATATTGGAATAGTGGAAGTGAGAAATGATTATCCGGCATCTGGAAATCTGCGTTAAAAAATACGCTGCTTGTGAACGCCCGGAAGCAAAAAAATTAAAGATAAAGAATAAAGGATAAAAGATAAAACAATAGAACTTTAAAGTGGGAAAACCTAAGCATTTAGAAACCAGAGGCCAGCGATCAGAAGCCAGTTGTGATTGATGAGAATTATGGGCATTCATGTGAGCGTATCGGAGTATCAGTGAAAAAATAACAATAATCAAATTCCAAACAAAAAACAAACTTTGTCCCTTTTTTAGTCATTGGAATTTGGATATTATTTGTTATTTGGTGCTTAAGATTTGGGATTTCAAAACACCCCTCTTCCTCGGCTGTCACCGAGGGTCTCCTCTCAAGGGGAGAATTAACCTAATACTAGTCCTCCCTTGAGGGAGGATATAGGTGGGTGTAAGAATGAAAACACGAAAGAAAATACTATAAAATCTTCGTGGCCTTCTTATCCTTCGTGGTATTGATATTTAAAACATCAACTACAGTCAGCAGTCTTTGGTCATTTATACCTGATCCACCTCAACGCTTCCTTTAAGGAAGGCTTTTTCCCGTACATAAGAATCCCCACCCGGTATATCTTGGCAACAAACCATAAAATAACAGCAGTAAAGCCCACCATAGTGAAAACAGATAAATAAGTACCGGAAGGAAGCACCGGATCGCTTACGGCGATGCGGGCAAACATAACCAGGGGAGTAAAAAAAGGAACCAGGGATATCCAGAAAGCCTTGGCAGTATCCGGATTTCTGGCCACGGTAAACATAATAAAAAATCCGATGATAATAATAAAAATCAAGGGCATTTGAAACTGCTGACCCTCATCTTCAGAATTAACCATTGCCCCTACGGCTGCAAACAGGCTGGAATAAAAGACAAATCCTAAGATGAAGAAAATGATCATAAAAACAAATACCGATCCTGAAAACTGTAAATGTCTTATTAAATCCAGAAATTCCGAAGAAGTTACGCCAAAATGAATAAATATGGGCTCGGCAAAGGTAACTGCTCCCAAAATAAATATCCCAAAAATTATAAGCTGGGTCATCCCCAGGCTGCAAACCCCGATCAGTTTTCCCAGCATGAGTTCAAAAGGTCTGATAGAGGAAACTATAGTCTCCGAAATACGCTGTGATTTTTCCTCGATCACACTGCGCATGAGCATCTGTCCGTAAATCATCAGTAATAAAAATATGGTATAGGTAATTATATAGGTAAGGATATAACTGGACACCCCGCTCTTTTCAACCTCTCCTTCATCGGTCACCTGTCTGCTTTTAAGCCTGACCCGGCCCGCACTCATTTGCTTTCTTACCTCATCAACATCAAATCCCTTTTGTTCCAGCCGCAGGTTGGTAACAATCCAGGAAAAGGAACGGGAAAATGATCCCAGTTCTTCAAAATCACTTACATTGCGGGCCGCATAGGTAATTTCCCGGGATTCCAGTATATCTTCCGGGATTA
>CAZKMO010000019.1:19419-27911 GCA_964554015.1 uncultured bacterium | reverse complement strand
ATCAGGTAACCCTCGATCTTATGCTGCATGACAGATGCTTTTAAGGAATCAAGAATAGATTGTTCCCCTGCCTGAGATATATGCACCTTAAAAAATCTATATTTGGGTTCACCATTTCTCAACGTATCAGATTGAAGATTTACAAATTCCTGATAAACTTTACCTGTGTTATCAACTATGGCAAAGGTTTTGGTAGTAGGTTGGAAAAAGGCATCAAAAATAATCACTCCGCTCATTATTAACATTATTAAAATCGGAAAAAGAAGGGTACCGATAATAAATCCTTTGGTTTTTACTCTGGTAAAGTATTCACGTTTGATTACAGCTAACATTTTACTACTCATATATATACTCCTAACTGTTAATTTTTAATTACTCATCGGTATCGGTATCGGAATCGGTATTGATATCATTATCACTTTTGATAATTAATTGACAGGCTTCTCATCGCTATCTCAATCGATATCCCTATTAATCGAACAATAATCTATTTCCGCTTCTTTTATAGAATAACTCCGTCCTCCCATTTTAGTAAGCATAGCAACTATCCTGTCCAGTAACACCTTACCTTGATTATTTTGTTCACTGCTTATCATATCACAAACATTAAGTACATCTTGTACAGCAGCACATTCAAGTGCAGATCCTCGTGCAATCTCAAAGTATCGACGTCTGTCTCCTTCAGTGGCCTTACCATTCCCCTCTGCTATGTTTAATGGTATTGACTGAGATGCTTTTAGTAATTGGCCTCTCGCATGTCGATGTTTCCCGGTTAAATTCTCACAAAGATTCCAGGCAAATTGTACATACTTAAGTGCGATCCGATATACATCAAGCTTTTCATGTCCGAATGTCATTTTTTTACTCTCCAGTTGCATTCTCGATTGCGATACCGATACCGAACCCGAATACCGATATTAATTATATAACTTATAGTCTTATTAATTATCCTTCCCCACCGTATCAATAAAAATATCATGAAGGGAAGGCTCTTGAATTTCAAAGGTTCGAATGGTAGTACCGGCAGATACTGCTTGCTTTAATACCTTTTGCGCATCCCCCTCACTTTTCAACTGGATCTCAACACTATTGCCGTAATCATTGTATTTGGCAATTTCTGAAGATTCCAAAAAACTATTACTGCCTTCATATATCACTAAGAGATTTTTTTTACCTAAATTACTCTTGATGTCTGTCAGTTTTCCATCAAATACTTTTCTGCTTTTATTAATCATAAAAATTTCTTCACAGAGTTTTTCGGCACTCTCCATGACATGGGTGGAAAAAATAATGGTGGTGCCCTTTTTCTTCAATTCCAGCAAAATATCTTTAATCAGATTCTGATTGACCGGATCAAGGCCTCCAAAGGGTTCATCCAGGATAAGGAGTTTGGGATCATGCAGAACAGTTCCGATAAACTGTATTTTCTGCTGCATTCCCTTGGACAGTTCTTCTATCTTTTTTTCTTTCCAGTCGGAAAGACCCACTCGCTCCAGCCAGAAATCAATTGACTTTACCGCTTCCTTCTTGGGAACCTTTTTTAATTCCGTCAAGAACCGTAAAAGATTCTTGACTTTCATCTTCCTGTACATACCCCGCTCTTCCGGCAAATACCCTATCATATCGGTGGCAGTACGAATGTCCGTTTTCTCCATAACTGTTACCTTGCCTGTGTCCGGAATAATTATATTCATTATCATACGGAGGGTGGTGGTCTTACCGGCACCGTTTGGGCCAATCAATCCGAAAACAACTCCCTGAACGATGGAAAAAGTAACTTTATCCACTGCTTTCAGGTTACCAAAACTTTTACTTATATTTTCTACTTCCAGTACTTTCATGCAAACCTCATATTTTATACAGTTACTTCTTTATAGTAAATAATCATATTCCTCACTGCTTGTAATCTATAAAAATTAGGTAATAAGATAATCCCTACATCTTTAAAAATCAAGTTTAATCTTATTCACACTTTAAAATTCAGGTTTTTACGGGACTGATATTAAGGATAAAGGAAAATGTTAAGGGGTATAGGGTATATGGTATAGGGTAATATGGTAATTTGGTAATAAAGGATATAATTAAAGTCCCCCTGATAAGAGCTTGTCCTGAATAAAATGAAGGAGGGATTTAGGGGGTTTTTGAAGTATAAAGGAAAAAGTAAAAAGGATAAAACAGAAACAAAAACTTACATGGACGTAGTGGAGGAGAAAAACAAAATAATAATAAAAATCGGATAATCCTTGACTGAGGCTTTCTATAATTATTTCTTCGTGTACTTCGTGTACTTCGTGGTATTTAAATTTTTTAACCGCCATGAAGAACAAAAGACCACGAGGATTTTAAGTGCTCATACAGTTGTATCTTCTGAAAATCCGTCCTCATTCAATAAATGATTTTCGCTTTAAAAAAATTCGATAATCCCACCAGAACAAAATAATACAAACCAGATTAAAAATAATTACATCAGTCAGGGATTTAGGCTGACAGCTGTTAAAATTCAGGGGATAAGACATAATATCGGCAATATCCAGAAGAATGAAAATTATCAACAGGGTGATTATTCCCCCTACCAGAATAAATCGCCAGTAGGTAGAGGCGGAATATTTTAAATCATGATACAAACTGAAAATATTGACAACAATTAGGACCATGGCATTCATAACCAGCAGATCCCTTAGGATCTGGCCCTTGTGCTCCCCTCTTTCTATAACTAAAAGAACCATCCACATGAGAAAGATCCCTCCCTGCAAAAATAGGAGAAACAGCAGGCGGGCTTTGCCAATTTCCTTAACCGAAACCGGCAGCAGAGAATGCCTTCTTATATGTTTTTCCTTATCCTCATTTGCCCCCATTATGGCTGCCATAAGCCAAAATAGAATGACTAAAGTGCCGGACATTATATAAATATCGATGAGATTCCATACAGCAGCCATCATAAAAAATATCATTCCCATTCCGTATAGGATGCAGGTACCTGATTTGTAATAGCTAAAATCGCCTTTCAAAATATTCCACATAATACACGTACTCCTCTTCAGGTTAAGTATGTCTTTCTCTGGAGAAAAACCATATATTCGGTAATTATTAAGATAACAGATAAAATAGCCGTACTTAAGAATTCAGGCAGTGTTTCCGGACTGGTATCACTAAAACTTAACCAGGCAAAAACACTGATCCCAAAATAAAATCCGATAATTACTGATAGTAGGTTATAGATTATAACAAAAAAAAGAAAAATTATTTTAAGATAATATTTACCCACATGAGTAAGATGGCCCCATATCCTAAAAAAGAATATCCAGTTAATCAGGTAAAAGCATAAAGAAGCAACCTGGATAATGGCCTCGCTAAAATTCCCCCGGGGTTGAATCATATAGGTTATACAACAGATAACGACTATACCTCCAAATAATAATAAAATAAGCATAATTTGAGTTATTATTATTTCACTTAGTTTTCGGGGTAACAACACAAACAATCTATCCCGCTTTTCCTGATCAGACTTTACTCCCATAAGAACAGAGAATAATATAATTACAAATATGGATCCACCCATGGTAACAAAATAGGCAGATTCAATCCCGGTGAGTAAAAGTACAACAGCCAGTATCAAAGCAAATCCCCAGGAAAAGAAATAGTGAAATCTGAAATAGCTCATCTGGGCCTTGAATAATTCCTTCATTTCAAGAATTCCTCTTATTTTACTTTCTATTATTTTTCAGTATCTGAACTGCTATCTCATCAATAGTCATACGGTTCTCCTGAATGTTTTCAGCGCCGATTTCCCTCAGCTGTTCTCTGGTTGTTTTAACATCATAACTTATGACCTGAAATTCGTTTCCTTCCTGAATTGTACTGACCACTGCCTTAATCTCGAACTTCTTTTCAGTTAAACGGAAAGAAATCTTTCTCCATCGGTCCAGCAGGTCATCCTTGGCTGTTCTTTGAAAGACCTGGCCGTTATGCAAAAAAGCCAGCTCATCAGCCAGTCTGCTGATATCGGAAAGAATATGGGTGGAGTAGAATATAGCCCGTTCACCACTCTCTAAAATTTCAAACAAAACATCCAGGACCTCGGTCCTGACTACCGGATCCAAGCCCGCTGTGGGTTCATCCAGAATCAGAAGCCGGGGGGAATGGGCCAGAGCGCCTATCAAAGAAAGCTTCACCCGGTTTCCGCTGGATAGATCCTTTGCCCGTTTATGCAGCGGCAGCTGAAAACGTTCAGCCAGTTCCAGAGCCCGCTGCTCTGACCAGTTGGGATAAAATCGGGAAAGAAATATTAAGTTTTTCTCCCCGGTCCAGCGTTCATAAAAAACATGGACATCACCCACATACCCGATATCTAATTTCCAGTCAGGTATATGAAGACTGTTCGGTTTTCCGAAAACTTTCATCTCTCCCTGGTCCGCCCTAACCAGACCGGTCAGACAGTGCATGGTAGTGGTTTTCCCGGATCCATTGGGCCCGATATACCCTAAAACCACACCCGGCTCCAAAGATAAATTCAGAGGCCCCAGTTGAAAATCCTTATAGGTTTTTATCACATTTTTAAATTCAAATGCCTTTGCCATGTTATCTCCTTAAAATGTATCATTTATTTTTTATCATTCCTTAAGTATTTCATCAACTAGGGAATGAATATCTTCAGCGCTTAAGCCTTCGGATACGGCCGTCTCCAGTGCCCGTTTAATATTCTTATGCAATTTATCCTTTGCCATCATTCTCTTCTCCTTCTCCTGTAATTTGGATACAAAAAATCCTTTACCTCTCCGGGAATGAATAACTCCCTCTTGCATTAAGGTCTCATAAGCCCGCTGCACCGTAATAACACTCACTTTCTGGTCCCGGGCCAGACTGCGAATGGAAGGCAATCCTTTACCTGCCTTTAATTCTCCGGCCAGAATATAAGCCCGCATCTGTCTCACGATCTGACCCTGCAAAGGCTCATCGGATAAATCTGTAAGGTTTAAAAGCATATTTTCCCGCCACTAAATTATTAATAACTAATTATCTGCATCAATTTTTATTATTAAAATCGTCCTGTCATCCTCTGTAGTAATTTTCCCACTGAATTTTTTTAGATCCAACAATACCTTATCAATGATTTTCCCGGGATATTTCTTTCTGTTTTGTTTTAGAATCTTCCTAAGCCTTTCCAAGCCATATTCATTTTTTCTTTGGTCCCGGACCTCATTTATACCATCTGTAAACATAAATATCATATCTTTAGGGTATAAGGTAATACTATTAATTTCATACCTCACCTGATTCAACAATCCCAAACCAGGACCGCTGCTTTTCAGCTTTTCCATATGGCCCTGTTCTCTTATTATAAAAGGCTGCTCATGACCAGCAATGCAGTAGGTAAATTTTCGATTATTCTTATTAAAAATTCCCATAACTAAGGTGACAAATTTATCCGTCGGGGTCGAGGAAAAAATATATTGATTTACATTTTTCATAACTTCTTGCAGATTTTGCTTATGCCGCAATTCACTGGCAACCACTGCCTGGGTTTGAGCAGCTAAAAGCGCAGCCGGAAGCCCTTTTCCGCAGGCATCCCCAATTATAATACCCCATTTTTGCTCACCCAGAGGAATAATATTATAAAAATCACCTCCTATTTCAAAAGAGGGTTCAATATACCCTTCCAGGGAAAATCCAAGTCTGTCTGGAAGAGATTTGGGCAGCAGTTCAGCCTGAATTTCACGAGCCATTTTCAATTCCTCTGCTAAGCGGTCTCTGTTTACAGAATTGTCACTAGTTTTATATTGGGCTGTTACCTGACTGCTCTTTCTGTATGCAGTTTTTAAGGGAGCAACCTGATACCCAGTTTCTCCTTGGGGATAAATAAAGCCATCTTTATGAAGCTTCTGGTAAGCACGTCTCACAGTCGAGACATTAATACGTTCTTTCCGGGCCAGTGTTCTGACCGGTAAAAGAGCAGTGCCTTCTCTAAGCTCACCGTTTGCTATCTTGTCATATAATTGCCTGCTTATCTGTTCATAAAGCGGCAAGGGTGACAGATCGGTTAAATTTAATATCATACTAAAATCTTCCTTTAATTGTACATACTGTATATACGCAATATATACAGTAAAGTTGCAAAAGTCAAGTATTTTTTTAAAAAAAAATTAATTAGTATGATTATGCATTTAAAAAAGAAAGAATAAAATAAGCGGATTTCTTTATAGTGCAAAGGAAATGTTCTGGTAAAAATGTAGGGAAACTATCTATAAATTTGATTATAAAAGCAATTCAAAATCTTTTTGTTTTGATCCCGGTTTTTTTCCAGAAAACCTGCCTTATATCAAAACCTCAATTGCCTGGGGTAGCATTTTTACCTGAATGGGAGTACTGCCCACTGTTTCGCCATCGATATTCAGAACATGATCTTCCAGGGGAACAATGGAAAATTCTCTGGCCTGATGATACTCCACAACCGGGTCTCCTACATGACCTCCCTTAAAAATTTTTGTAAATAGTTTTAATAATTTCAATCTTCCTGCCTTGCGGACAATCAGAAGATCTATCAAGCCATCGTCTATTTGTGCCAGGGGTGCCATTTTCATGGCATGACCGGTATGAATGGTATTACATCCCAGAATAAATCCGTAATCCCCGGCAATGGTGCGGCCGTCAATACTGATTTTGGCCAGACGCACTTTATTCTTAATGACTTCAATTATGGAAGCAACATTGTAACACTGCCCTTTAAGCCAGCGTAATTTATCTGCCAGCAGATTGATATCAGTGGGTAATCCCCAGCCCACAATATTAAATCCGTAAATAATTTCACCGGCGGCATCTACTTTGGCGATGTCTACTTTACGCACCCTTCCCATCAGGATTCTCTTGGCAGCAACCACTGGATCCAGACAGTTCATGTCATGCATAAATGAATTACCGGTCCCTCCTGTAATGAGACCAAGGGATATTTTCGCTCCATCCTGCCGGGTCAGCATTCCATTGATTAATTCATGCATAGTTCCGTCTCCCCCAATGGCACACAACCCTTTAAACCCTTTGAAGCTGAGAGTATTGGCCAGCATACGGGCGTGACCGGCATAACGGGTTTGTTTGATATCCAATTCGGCTTTGGCCTCTTTAAAAACAGGCTTTACTTTTTCCAGAATGGCAGGGCCCTTTTTGGTGCCTCCCTGAGGATTTACTATTAAATAGTATTTATTCATCCTACACTCCGTTTATTCAAGATACTATTTAGTTATATGATAATAATAAATCAGATAGGTTGTTTCTCCTTTTCTCCCTAATCCCTTTTTCCTTATTTTATCTCTTTTCCTTTATCTTTTATCCTTTTTCTTTTGTCTTTTGTCTTATCTTAACCTTAACCTAAACCTATCCTAATACTCCCTCTTCCATTCTCCTTTTCTCCCTTCTCCTAACTTTGTACTTTATCCTTTTTCCTTTATCCTTGTTTTATCTTTTATCTTTTGTCTTTTTTCTTTTGTCTTTAAAACCTCACCCCGCACCACCTCCACCGCTGGATGCTCCTCCGGCTCCTCCGGAAGCCCCGCCACCTGAGCCGGAAGCAGAACTCATGGCCGACGTTGTGGCGGCAATAGTTGCTGAAAAAGAAGTAGCAAACGAATCTGAGGAGAAGGATGTACCAGGACTTCCCCGGTATATAAACCAGGGTATATACTGGTTTTGATGATCCGGAGGAATAAATTCTGTCAGTTCTTTGATTATTTTTTTAGTCAATCTCAATACTACTCCGTATACCAAGTAAGCATCGATCCATCCCAGAATTAATTCTCTGTCTGCATTATGATAACGATGTTTATGAAGATACTTATTTAAAGACTTCCACTGCCGGGCAAGATACTCTGCCTCTCTGGTTCGGTGAACTATAAACAGGGATAAAATAAAAATAATTGAACTGGAAAAGCTGAGAATTAATCCCCAGGGTCCGTATAAAATTAAACCAGGTATGGATAACAAAAACAACACTCCGGCCAGGATAAAAGAAAAATTTTTCCCCTTTATACTTTGTCTGTCAAACCATCCCTTTTCTTCAGCTTTTTTCTTTACCGATTTTTTCCATTTCTGAAAAAATTTCATAAATGCGGATCTCTTCTTACCCAATAGTTTAATATCTAATGAATCTCCTCCCTGGCCGATAGTATTAAAAAGAAATTCTAAAAGATCATTTTCATATTCAGTTAAATGCTCTGTCTGATTTTTCCATTCCTCTCTGTTAATATCCCAGTATCTGGAAAATTTTCCTTGAAAAAACTTTTTCCATCCCTCAACCTTCCTTTCTTCCTGACGAAGCTTGAGAATTCCTTTCCTGGCCAGATCAAACAAGGTACCCATTAAAGCACCGCTGTATATTTCTCTGTTATGTAAAAGATAATCCAGCAGCGCCGGAGGAGTATCGGAAGGAATATTAGGACTTACTTCCGGAACCGGAAGTTGCAGTAAAGGGCGAGATCCATATCTTCGGTAAAGAGACAACCAGC
>CAZKMO010000019.1:0-19409 GCA_964554015.1 uncultured bacterium | reverse complement strand
ATCCCATAATCCACTTCCCCTGTGCCCATCGTTTCTCCCGGGCTACCAACCTTTCTCTTCTCTGATTAGCCTCCAAGGCCCACTCTGCTTCTTCCTTCATAATAGTCTGCTTGATAGCTTTATGGCTAAATTTAGATTCGGGAAAAACCTGAGAAGGATAAAGGGCGCGGATATCAAAATAGGTGGATGCCGGCACCTTTTTACAGGAACCGGTAATAGTTCCATCCTCTTGAATAAAGGATTCCATCCACAGAGGTCCGTGGGCCCACACCTTTACCTGCTGCGGGGACAAGGGAATGGGAGGCTCGAGTCTGAGGGAAACATTCCAGGAAGGTTTTGTCCACTCTGCACTTATGAACTGATAATGCAGTACAGCTGCATCCTGATATCGTACGACTGCATCTTTTACGGAATATCTGAGGGTAAAGGTACGCTCCTCATCCTGGGCTCGAAAAAACCATCGCACTTCTGTATGCTTATCTTTTTCTTTTATCCAGTAAGTTCCCGGTTCCTCCGAATCCGATAATAAGTAGGGCTGGCTATTTTCAGTTATGGAAAAACTATAAAAGGCAACAGGACCTGACTTGGGGAAAGTTCTATAAGCATAGCTGAATTCTCCCTTAAAATCATAAGTACGGATTTCAGTTACGTCCATATTTCCATTTACCTGGAGTTGTGCTCTGATCTCAACTCTATTCATACGATAGGATTTATCTGAATGGACTGGAGAAGTAAAAACCAAAATAAAAATTAGTATTAGACACCGATACAGATATTTCATACTCCTCTCCTAGCTATTTAAATAGGTATAAATAAAATGTAATAGTATATTTATAAATACTCAACTTAAAGATTAAGAAATAATAAAGTTAAAAGATAAAGGTAAAAGGATAAAACAAAAAATAGGGATACTGATAACACTTTTCTTTGAAATAGAATATTTGCCCATGTCCTGCACTAATGTAAGTCTATAAAATCTTCTTTAAGAATCGTTCATAATCAGGCTGAAAGACATGAGCTTTCTTTATATAGTGATGTGAGATCCTCCCCAGCCGTTCAGTAAGACATTAAAGTGCAAATGGTTTACGAAATTGTAAACTTTTTTCAGGACGACACCTTTTTTCCCTTTTCCTTTCTCCCTCCTCCATTCTCCTTGTTTTATCCATTATCTTTTATCTTTTTTCTTATCTTAACCTTAACCTTTTCCAATTCCCCCATACACCGATACTCCCATACTCCATTTCCCATTTTATCTTTTTTCTTTTGGATTTTTTTTTATCTTTATCATCTGTCAATTTTATACTCATGAAGCATTCTGTAAAAAGTTTTTCTGCTTATACCCGATTTTCTTGCAGCCTGGGAAATATTCCCGTTATATTTTTCCAATAATTTACTGAAATATTCAATATTAAAACGTTCCATCCATTTTTTTTTGGCTTTATGATAGGATAAGCCTAACAATGATTCATCAAAAATTTCCTGTCCTGATTCATATTGATATTCTCTTAAATGATCCGGCAAATCATCGATTTCAATAGTATCATGATCGGATAAGGACATAATTCTGTGAATAAGATTTTCCAATTCCCGAATATTACCCGGCCAATGGTAATCCATCAAACAGTTAAGGACCTGATTGGATATCTCCTTAATCTTTATTTGGGAGGTGGGATTATACTTTGATATAAAATGGTGGGCAAGAAGAGGAATATCTTCCTTTCGTTCTTTTAAGGGGGGTAAATAAATGGGGACTACATTTAGACGATAGTATACATCCTCCCTGAGTTTCTGAGCCTTAACCGCTTGTTCCGGATCCCGGTTGGTAGCGGATATAATACGTACATCTATCTTTATAAATTCCTTTCCCCCTAATCTGCGAACCCTCCTCTCCTGTAAGACTCGTAGCAGCTTAGCCTGCATATGGAAATCCATTTCTGTTATTTCATCCAGAAAAAGGGTGCCACCTTCTGCCAGTTCAAACACTCCCGGTTTTGATTTTACCGCTCCCGTAAATGCTCCCCTTTCAAAACCAAAAAGTTCACTTTCCAGTAAAGTAGCTGGAAAGGATACACAATCAAGGGGAATAAAAGGATATTTATACCTGGAACTAAGATGATGAATATTGCGGGCAACCAGTTCCTTACCGGTTCCACTTTCTCCAAAGATAAATACATTGGCATTGGATTTGGCTAATTTAACAATATTTTTAGCCAGCTGCCGCATAATACTGCTTTCGTAAACAATACCCCTGATTTTAAGTTCATCCTGAACATCCCTATGTATAACTTCTGTAGACTCGACTTCCTTTTTCTCTTTATCTAATATCGCTTTTTGAAAATTTTCTTTTAACTTTTCAGGTGTAAAGGGTTTTTGAATATAATCAAAGACTCCCTGTTTTATGGCTTTTACCGCAGCTTCCACACTTCCCTTTTCCGCAAATAATAGTATAGGTATATAAGAATCCGATTCCTGGGAAACTTTCAAAATATCAAATTTATCAATAACTGTATCCACTCCTTCAATCATAATAATATCCGGAGGAGAAACCTTAATTATTTCTGCTGCATCTTTACCATTGTTGGCAACAATATACTCCATATCCAATTCATTATTAATTTTAGCATATTCATCCTGAAATAAAAATTCAGAATCCCCTATTAAAAGAACATTCATTATGAAAAATCTCCCGAAAATATAGTATTATATAATAAAAATAAGTTAATGAATCAAGGAAAAAATTAGGGCATTGAATCAAATAAAATTCCCAGAGAAAATTTTCTCACTTCAGCCATCCTTCTTTCCACATAAGTAAAATGATAATTAAAGCAGTTGGTGACTGCAGCCTGTAAAGTAAATTTGCCTAATTGATAGTCAGCTCTGAGGTTAAACAGCTTAACCGGAACCCGTGGATCCAGGGGATTTATTTCCACTTCCTCAATCCTGCTGAAATATTTAAATTCTGCTTGGAAAAAAACTTTTTTAAACCGTACAGTTGCCATACCATTAGCAGTAAAACGCGGGCGGTAAGGTAGTGTTTTTCCAGTATTAACATTAACCGGATCTAAAATGGTAAAGGTTGATTCCAGTCCCAAAATTTCAGAAAAAAGATAAAAACTTTCGGAAAATTCCAGGCCCTGTATGCGGGCCTGTAAATAATTTTGAAACTGAATGGTGCCCAGAAAATCGATAACCGGTTCTATCATATTTTTATATTCACTGTAAAAATAGGAAAGTTGTATATGACTGTTCTCAAAAAAATCCTGACTGATGCCAAAATCCCAGAACCAGGATCTCTCCGGTTTGAGATCCGGATTGGGAAGGATATTGAACCCGGCATAATCTGCTCTTACAAATCTCTCAAATACAGTGGCGGCCCGGAATCCGCTGCCTGCAGTGGAACGCAAGGTAGTACCGGGAAATAGTTTTAAATTCACTCCCGCCTTGGGACTGAACTGACTCGCTACCCTCTTGTTGTCCAGTACATGTTTATCAATTCGGAAACCCAAAGTTGTCTTAAGAGCGGAAAACAGGGAAATTTCATCCTGACAGTAAAAGGAAGAACTATACCCTTCATGTTTACCAAAATACTCTGTAGAGGAAATATCAGTTCTATACTCTGTCCCCAAGGTTATTTGATTTCTTTTATCCGGCAGCCAGTAACCCTGAATTTCACCTCCCGGTCCATAGGCCGGCTTAAAAGCTCCGGGATTGTAGGTGGTTAATTGATTACTCATATAAGCGCTGAGAAATGAGGTTCTAAATTGCAAACCTAATTTCGGGGTAAGGGGCCAGGAATAGCGCAAATAAATATTTACGGTAATAAATCCAATTTCATCTTCCTTATTAAAGGGCGGCACTTCAAAAGGACTGTTTTGGTTAAGCCATTGAATAAGCCCTCCTTCTGTGTTTTTCATCCAAGAGGCATATACATCAAGATGAGATTTATTGGAGAACTCTGTTCTAAGCCGGAGAGCTGCGTTCCAGCGATTGGTATGATTATTCTCCATATATCCGGTGGAAATATAACGAGAAAAACTAAGATTTAAATCCAGGGGACCAAAACCACAGCTGTATGATGCATTTATATCTTCAAAATGAAGTATATCATCCGTCCATTCCCATTCTTTATAGGCAGGTTTATCATATATACCGGCTCTGGTTCTCAGCAGCAACCGATTATTTTTAGGTGGTTCATTGGTAATAATATTTACTACTCCCCCCAAAGCAGAAGATCCGTAAAGGGCGGATCCGGCACCTTTGACAATCTCAATATGTTTAATATCCAGAATGGGAAGTATATCCCAATTAATTGCTCCCAAATCAGAAGTATTTATAGGTATACCATCCACCATAACCAGAATCCGACTGCCCACATTAAATACACTGTATCCCGAGGATCCTCTGATACTGATATTCTGTTCATTAAAGTGAACTCCTGGTACGTAACTCAGGGTTTTATACAAATGACTGTACTGCATTTCCTTAATACGGGTATTAGCAACCACTTCAACTGCCTGATTAGAAGAGCTAAGGGATTGAGGATGCTTGTTAGCAGTGACAATCACCGGATCCATTGCCACTGCCGATTCCTTCAGGGTAATGTCCATAATAACCGTGGTATCAGCAGTAACTATAATAGAATCAAATATCTTATTTTTATATCCAATGTGAGAAACTAACATGGTGAAGATGCCGGGTGGTATATTCTTAATTTCAAATTTACCCTGTTCATTTGTGGTTGTCCCTATAATCGTTCCCTTTATAAGAATATTAACCCCAAAAATAGGTTTGTTATCTTCTTCATTAACCACCGTACCTCTTATAGTTCCCTTATCACGGGAAAAAAGAAGACTTCCCAGTAAAAATTGCAGTAAAAATAAAATTAAACCTAACTTTTTGATATAATCTGTCATTTTAACCTCTTGTCGAAAATCTTATTAAAATCAACAGTGATATTAATTCCCTCCTGTACGGAATTTTTTGGTACTACTACTGAACCTGGTTGGTTTCCGCTGCTATCCTGAGGATCACAATAATATCCGACATCTTTAATGCTGGAAAGGTCAAAGGAATTATCAATCCAAAGAGCGGCAATATACTGTATGGTATCCTGACCCTGCACTCTGAGAGTATAATCCGCCTTGCTTACAAAGATAGGAATGCTGTAGTCAATAAAAATACTGCTGAAAAAATAATCCATAAAATCTCCCGGTTCGGGTATTTGATTAAAGGCACCAACTGCCATAACCCCGGTATTGTCCGGCCAGTCTCCCACAAAATTAATTTCTCCCTTTATTTTTGCATCCCGGTTAACTCTATCCAGAGAAGCCTTGATATCTATATTATCAACTATAGTATTATTATCAGGAATAGTGACTGATTTATAGGTAGGTATCAATAGACCATCTATAAAACCTCCACCATAAACTCCTATAACATTGGAAATATTCCAGGATTGATTATGTTCTTTCCAGAGCACAGCAACCACATCATATGTACCCTTGGGCAGGTAGAGTTCATATTCAGCTGTTGATTGACGATAATTAATCATATTGCTGAATAAGAGAGATTTAATATTATTAGGAGGAAAATCCTTTACCACTGCCACTCGAACCTCATCCGTATGAGGAGGAGGATCTCCGTAAAAGGTAATGGTGCCGGTAATTTTACTGTTAATAGGTTCGAGTCCATGATCAAGGTGACAGGAAAATAAAAAAATCACTATGATAACCAATACCTTTAGATCAGTAATTTTTAAAAATAATTTAATCATATGCTTCTTCATACCTTTTTTTTAAAATATCACCAATAAAATAAATTGAACCAGCTGCACAGACCAAATCGCCAGATCCAGCGCTTTTCACTGCCTTGGACCAGGCTTTATTGATATCCCGCTCAATCTCCAGGTTCCATTCTCCGGTTTCAGGAAGAGTCGCTATAGTTTCCGGTTCTACTGCTCTGGGAGTATGGGGAAGAGTGAGAATTATTTTCTGGGCTAAAGGAGCCACTAAATTGAGCATGGCTCTGTAATCTTTGTCCTTTAGAACACCGAACACAAAAATAAGATTTTCATAGTTAAAAAGTTCCAGCGCCTTAACCAGAGATTTAAATCCCATAAGATTATGCGCTGCATCAATTATCCGGAGGGGGTTCCTGCCTAATATCTGAAGACGGCCGGGCCAGTCTACTGTACGCAAGCCCTGGTGAACAGCTTCTTCTCTGATATGCCATCCCTGCTTTTTTAATTCATCCACAGCCAGAAGAGTCACGGCTGCATTGTATAGCTGATGCTCTCCCCGCAGATTAAGATAGAGATTTTCATATCTGGTCAGTTTAGTCTGAACATTAAACCTGGTACCCTCACTGGTGATTGCTACCTGGGACAATTTAACCGAATCAACCATAAACTGCAGAGGTACTTCTCTTTCCTTACTGTATTCTCTTAGATATCCTCTCACCCGACTGTTCCTAACTCCACAGACACAAGGAGCAGAAGATTTCCAGATTCCGGCTTTTTCATAGGCAATTGATTTTAGGGTTCTCCCCAGGGTTTTAGTATGATCAAATCCAATATCGGTTATAACAGTCATTATGGGATCACAGGTCGAGGTAGCATCAAGTCTTCCCCCCAGACCTGTCTCCAGTACAGCGATTTCACAATTCTTTTCCCTAAAATAAATATAGGCCATAGCAGTGAGTATTTCAAAAAAAGAAGTACCGGTGGCCAGAATATGAGAATGTATACTGTTGATAATATCTATGACATCTGGCTCGGTTATAGGATCTCCTCTGAATTGTATTCTTTCCAGCAGGTTCACCAGATGAGGCGAAGTAAGCCGGCCGGTTAGGTATCCTTCCTGCCTGAGAATTGATTCCAGCATAGCAACTGATGATCCTTTTCCATTGGTACCACTTACCTGAACGGATGAAAAACTATGCTGAGGATGATCTAAAAGTTCAAGCAGCTTTTTAATATTATCCAGTCCTAATTTTAGTTTACTGGCTCGTCTGTCGTACAGGAATTCTTCAACCTGATTATAGGTGGTTAATTGCATATAATTAAGGTACCTAAATTGTAATTTTTAAGCAATATAAAAAACTGCAGGGATTTCTGCTATTACCCTAAATGCTTTCCCCCGTCCACAAAAATTACCTCTCCGGTTATAAAATCATTATCCAGAAAAAAATTTAGAGCAGAAACTATTTGCCTCACCTCACCTTTTTTTTGCATAGGTGTTTTTTTTATCACTAACTCTATCATGGCATCATTCATTTTTTCAGAAGGCATAATCAAACCAGGACAAATTCCATTTACTCTGATATTAGGAGCCAAATCCTTAGCTGCCATTCTGGTAAATTCATATAAAAATTTTTTGGTTAAGGTATAATTAAAATAGTGTCTTGACATGCCGGTAACTTTTGTATCCATTATATTTATAATCTGCCCCTCCCTTACCTGCTGAGCAAATGCCTGAGTGAGGAAAAAAGGCGCTTTAAAATTGACATTTAAGTGGTGGTCAAATATATCTTTAGTGGTATCTAAAAAGATCTTCCGTTCAAAAACAGAAGCGTTATTTACCAGGAGGCTGAGACTTCCCAACCCTTTAATGACTTCCGGTATAATTTTTTCAACCTGATGATGGTCAGTTAAATCGGCTGATATTAAGAGGCAATCCATCTTCTTTGCTTTGATCTGCTTTTCTATCGATTTTGCCTCTGTTCGGGAAGTATTAAAATGCACAGCAACATTAAATCCTTTCTCAGCCAGGGCAAGAGCAATTTGTCTGCCTATTCTTTTTGCCCCCCCTGTCACTAATGCTGTCTTTTTCACTCCTACCTCAATTTTTAATATAATTGTATTTGAAAATCTTTTAAATATAATATAAATATTCTAATAATGCAAAAACCATGAATCCAAATAGCTCTTGCTTATTTTTCTGGTATTTAGTATACTACACTCAATAAATAAAGCAAAACTGAATTTATGGAAAAAAACAGAAATATATTATTGGAGAGTTATAAACTCGCCTGGAAATCATTTAAAAAATGGTGGACTCCTATCTGTTTGATATCCTTTTTTATTTTTATTTTTGAAATCATACCCAGAATTCACATCAGTTCAGAATTTAATAATCTTGAAAATACTTCTCGCCAATTAATGCACGCCATCCTTCAGAAGGATACTCAACAAGCCAAGCTGCGGATCTGGGAAATCCAATACAGAACAAGACTCATATTAAACAAAGCAATCCAATCAACGGCGATTGTTTTTCCCTTTATTGCTCTGGCCACCATAATTTTACTTATGTTCGCAAACTGGGCCACCAAAGATAAAAAAGGGGAAAGAAAACCCTTGCTCACCTTAATTTATATTGCCTGTGTTCACATCCTGCTTGCCTGTCTAAAACTTTTTGCTTTTCTTTTATTCATAATTCCCGGAGTATATATTTACGTAAAACTTCTCTTTGTCTCTCTTTTAATGCTGGAAGAAAATATACCTGCCTGGCAAGCAATAAAAAAAAGCTGGAAAATGAGTACTGGTTACTTTGCCGACCTTTTTTTCCTGGTTGTAATTAATACCATTATACAGACCATACTCCTTTTTACTATAGTGGGATTAATTCCGGGAACAGGATTTGTGAATACAGCCCGAGCAGCTGCCTTTCAGCTGTTACGGCATAATAATAGGGATAAAAGAAATAATAATTAACAGAGTTAAAAACCACAAAGCTCACCAAGGAGGCGCAGAGAAATAAATTTCTTATAATAAAAACTTTTTAACATAGAGGTATCTATTCTTATTATATTGATATTGATCGATTTAAAATCGGAGGTTTTTTATGTTTGGAAAAAGTGTAACCTTATTTAAGCTATTCGGATTCAGGGTACGAGTAGATATAAGCTGGTTGATAATAGTAATTTTAATTTCCTGGACTTTAGCCCAAAACCTGTTTCCTCATTATTATGAAAATTTAAGTAGTGGAACCTATGTTATAATGGGAATTCTGGGATCTCTTGGACTTTTCCTTTCCATAATACTGCATGAAATGAGTCACTCCCTGGTAGCCAGAAGATTCGGATTACCGATTAAAGGAATTACCCTGTTTATTTTTGGTGGAGTTGCGGAAATGAAAGATGAACCGGAAAATGCTAAGTCAGAATTTTTTATGGCTATAGCCGGTCCCCTGGCAAGTATTATTATTGGCATATTTTTACTGGGTATGTATCTGTTAATTTCCGATTCAGGGATGTCAAAAATATTTATTGGAGTCGTTCACTATCTCTGGATGATAAATTTTATTCTGGCCGGTTTCAATCTTATTCCCGCCTTTCCCCTGGATGGGGGGAGAGTGTTGCGGTCCGTACTCTGGGCCTGGAAAGGAAAACTGGGCTGGGCCACCAGAATTGCTTCCGCTTTTGGCTCCGGCTTTGGGTTTGTACTTATTTTTCTGGGAATACTAAGTTTCCTTAGGGGTAACCTGATAGGTGGTCTCTGGTGGTTTCTCATTGGATTATTTATTCGAAATGCATCCAAACTTTCCTATCGAAGAGTGTTGGTGAGAAATCTCCTTCAGGGTGAAAAGATCAGAAACTTCATGACCAAAGATGTGGTGACGGTCAATTCCTCCATTTCCGTCCAAGAACTGGTTGATAATTATATTTATAAGCATCATTTTAAGCTGTTCCCGGTAGTAGATAAAGGAGAGTTGAAAGGCTGTGTTACCACCAAAGAAGTAAAAAAAATTCCCAGAGAACAATGGCCAGAAACAACTGTTGCCCGGATTCTGGAATCTTGTTCCAAACCAACAACTATACATCCTGATCAGGATACCATGGATGCACTCTCCCTCATTAGAAAATCCGATAACAGCAGACTTATGGTTCTGGACAAAGGGAGGCTGGTGGGCATAATCGCCCTAAAAGACATAATGAAGCATATTTCGGAAAAGCTGGAATTAGAAAAAGAAAAATATGAAAATATGTGAAAATAAAAAACTTGATACTATCATAATGTAATAAAGGAGTCTAACTATGAAAAAGGACAAATCCACCTATAACCGAAGAGAATTTCTCTCCAAAGGTGCAGCCGGGATGGCTTCGCTGGGAATTCTGAATATGAATAAAAGTAAACTCTTTTCCCCACAGGATGAAAGTCAGAAAACAGCTAAAAAAATAATTTTCCGGACCCTGGGAAAAACCAGGATACGTATACCTATTGTCAGTATGGGAGTAATGAATTCAGACAGTTCCCAGCTCATAAAAAAATCCTATGAAATCGGGGTCCGCTACTTTGATACCTCAGCTGCATATCAGCGGGGTCAAAATGAAAAAGTAATCGGACAGGCATTGAAAGATTTGGGAGTGCGTAAAAATGTTATTATAACTACCAAAGTATTCATACCCCACCAGCAACGTGAAATGTCCTCCCAGGTAGCAAAAAATGCCTATCTGAACATTGCTCATGAAAGTCTGGAAAGGCTTCAGACCGATTATATAGACATTCTCCTCTCTCATAATATCCAGAACCTTAGCTGGTTAAATAATCCCGGAATACTGGAGGCTCTTAATCAATTAAAGCAGGAAGGCAAGGTCCGTTTTATTGGTTTTTCCACCCATACCAATATGGCAGAAATGATTACCAGTGCCATTGACACCAAAAATTATGAGGTAATCTTAACTTCCTATAATTATGCTATGAATCAAAATACTGAATATGTAAATATTTTAAAGAAAGCAGCAGCCCGGGGGATTGGGCTGGTTGCCATGAAAACGCAATGTTCCCAGTACTGGTATCAACAAAATCTTCCCGAATCACAACAGAAATATTATAAGGGAGAAATGCTCCATACTGCCATGTTAAAATGGGCGTTGCAGAAGGATTTTATCACCACTGCCATTCCCGGGTATACCAACTTTAGAGAAATGGAAGAAGATTTTTCCGTAGCTTACGATCTCACCCTGACTCCGGAGGAGAAAAAATTCCTGGATGACAAAAATGTTAAATATTCCCTGGGTTACTGCCAGCAGTGCAGAGAATGCATTGCCACTTGTCCTAAAAAGATTAACATTCCGGACCTTATGCGCACTCATATGTATGCTGCCTGTTATTCCAACTTTTACCAGGCTCGGGATACTATAGATGACATTCCTTCGGAAAGAGGATTATCTGCCTGTCGTAGCTGTGGTAACTGTGTGGCAGTATGTAAAAATAATATCGATATAAAGAAAAGAATAGATGAATTGATGGTTATGTATGTTTAAGCTCTCCCTTATCCCAAAACCCGGGTAACCTTCCCTTTACCGGATAGTTCATAAATCACCAGGGAGGTTTTTTCGGGTAGGTTAAAAGTATAATCTTTATAGATTACCTTTCCCTTAATGGTTTTTCCATATCGGGCCGGATTCAGAAGAATATATTTTTTCTTTTTATTTTTTATCAGACTGCCTATACAATTTTTCGGAAATTCACCTAAAGGTTGTATACCGTTTTTATTCAGGCAGGAAAGATCATTGCTCCAGGGATCAAACCAAATTTTAAAACCAGTTTCAATCTGTTGGGTTTCCCTAGTCAGGTGCGGCTTTCCGCCTGACAATACCGGACAATCCGCTTTTTCCAAAGCTTTAAGTAAATCAAGAACCCGGCTGTCAATTATATCAGGAAAAGGATAAATGACACCTTTGTAATATCTATTTCCAATATTTAAACTATGGTCTGAAATTTTTCCTTTTTTTAATAAAACCGGGGATAGTACATCTATCTGTATTCCGGCTAAAATCAACTTTGCTATCAATTCATATACCCGGTTGATTATCCTCTCACTTTGAGATAAATCACAGGTTATGACTGTTTCAATGGGAAATATAAAAGCATAATCACTTTCCGGAGCAACAAATCCGGTTAGCTTTTTTATGGTATTGATTTTTTTATTATACTGCTTATAAGGTAATTTATCAGGTAACTCCAAGATTACATTTTCATTCTCTATTAAATATTCAATTGAGTAAAGAGACATGAGGTCAATCCAGAAAGAAAGCTGTTCAGAAGAAATTGCGGTTAGATCAATTTTATGATATACTTTTTTCTTTTTGGAGTGAACCGATAAACTTTTTGCCATAATCAGACTGGTTAAAAAAAGATCGGCTCTACCTTTTCTCTTTTCTGCTTTGCTTGACTCGGAAAAAATTATGGTGGCCCGGTCCAGTGATCGCCAGGGATCAACATTCCCCCCATTGATGTGATTTTGGGTATGCGGGGAAAAATAGCTGCTGATATCCACACCATGAAAGAAACTATTTAACATGCTGTGAAATTCCTGGACTCCGTCATAAATCAATTCCATTAATAAATTATAATAATCATGTCGAACCTTAATATGGGATTTATCATCCATCTCTAATATTAGAGATAAAAGAAAATCGGCAAGATTATATCCGTACTCAGCCTTAAAGGAATTATATATGGAAAGACTGACCGGTATTCTGTTTAAACCTGAAATATAACCGAAATCTCTCCTACCCCAGATAATTCCATTAATATTTATAAAGGCATCAAAAAGTTCTTCAATAAATTCCAATAAAATGTCGTTACTGTCTCTGCCAGCAAAATCATACACATTGGTATTAAATTTAGGAAACACGGCCACATACCAGTCTTTAGGAGAAGGCACGCTAACACTTCCGAAAATTTCTACCCAATTATTGATAATATCTGCAGAAAAACAAGCTGTATTGGTTATATCATTGATAGTATCTTTTACAATCTTGCCCTTGATTAATTTAAATAAAAAAACTTTCTCCAGACAGTGAGGTTCAAAGGATAAAGCTTTATCCTGCATTAAGGAATCAGGAATTTTATCAGGATAGTGAATTCGAATGTGATACCTATTATCTTGAACGGGCGTAATATTTAAATTCTTTCTTTCCACAGATAAATGAGGTTTTCTGGTGAGTAAAATATTTTTTGTCCGTTCACCGGTCTTATAGATTAAGGGACGGGAGTATTGTCTGGGATCAATCTGAAGAAAAAATTCAAGATGCCGCCTACAGGCCCACTGACTTACTTGGGAAATTGCCCGTAAAGTTACAGGATTATCAATAGAATATCGAGTATTTCCTATATTGGTAAAAATACCGGAGAATCCCTGTTTTAAGAGCAGTTCAATCTGGGGCCGCAAATTTCTCGGATTTATGATTTCATTATCATTCCAATTCCAGAAATAATATCCCCCTGATATGCTATCTTTGGCTTTTTTCATAGGCACATAATTCTAAATTAATAAAAATTTTCTCATGGATAATTTACAACCCAATTCTTATCTAATACATCTAGGGAAAAGTATAATAAAAATTCAAAATTTTATCAATAAAGCACTTGGTTACAAATAAATTATTTATTTTTTTGGGTAGATAAAAAATTTTCATGCAGTAATAACAAAACCACACTCAATCCCAAAAAAATTAGGTTTTCAATTATTTTAATAGGGCCGATAGTTCCTTCCCCTCCTGTATGAAAACAGCCGCAATTAATATCCAATCCTCTGACATAAGCCTGAATAACCAAAATAAAAAATAACTGCATCAAAAAATAATTCATTAATATCGCTTCCCTAAGCCATATTCCTGAAATTAAAAGCAGAGCTACAATTAGTTCAAGGTAAGGAATCCATACCGCTACCAATCGGGAAAGCCCTTCTCCCACAATTCTGTAATTTTCCACATCAAAAGAAAATTCCCAGGGATGTAAAATTTTATGATAGGAAGAATAGAGAAATAGTATACCAAATCCAAAACGGAGAATAATTGCCATCCATTTTTTGTACCCTGTGTTCACCTATTCTCTCCTTTTTCAATGGGAAAGCCATACTCAAGCCACTGCGAATAACCATTTCTGAGAAAAAAAACCTCTTTATATCCCCTGCTTTCCAATTGCCGGATCATAAGGGGAGCTTTTGGGGAATGGGGAGGAAAATCATAGAGAATAATAACCGACTCCTTTTCAGGTAAATCGAAATCTTCCGGATGGATCATAAATTCATAAAAGGGTAATGATCGGGCACCTTTGAGATGATCAAGCTTAAATTGTTCCCGGGAGCGTATATCAAAAAAATGAGCAGACTTTTGCATATAAAGAACAAAACTGGAATCAGCAGATATGGGCCTCCATCCCTGCTGAGATGAATTTAGCACGAGGCTGGAAATCAGAACAGGCAGCCGTATTCCCCGGGGATGTACTTGATTGATCACTAAGCCCAGGAGCAGACCTACAATAATAATACAGACAATTCTAATTAATATATTTCTTTTAATAATTGTATACATTGGTGAAAATTGAAATCTTTACTTCCGGCTTAGCTAAATAATCAGACTTTACTGTTATATAACTTAAATGATATCCTTTCTGAGCTGGAGTATAGGCAATGACTACCTCTTTACTGGTGTTGGGTTTCAGACTAAATGAGGCGGGCGTAACTTTAATTAATTTACTATCAGAATGAATGTTTATAACCATCGACTTATCTTGGGAATTTTGGATGGAAAGCATTTCCGTAACCGTTGTATCTGGATTATAGTACAGATCACTGAAATAAAGGTAACGCGGTTGAATATCAAATAGCTGGTAAATATTTGCCTGCACCGTATAGGTAAGGGGATTAATATTTTGTTCCTTGAAATAAACAGTGATTGTTTTTCTAATAACTCCTCTGAATCCTGCTGTCCTAATGGTATAGGCAATGTTTACAGTATCACCCGGTAAAATATAACCCTGAGAATATCTTGTTGTGGTACATCCACAACTGGATCTAATTCGGTCGATGCTGATTACCTTCCCGCTGTTATTAATAAACAATATGTGATCTGTAATGTTTGTATCTTCCTGTACGCGTCCCCGATCAATCAATCTGGGAGTAATGATTTTTATATCCTCTGCGTTAGCACGAGAAATTGATAATAATATCAGTAAAATAATTTTCCCTATATGGTGTGTATGATTTAAAGAGAAATGAATCAGAACAGGTTTAATCATATAATAGCCTTTCTTATTATTTTTATTTACTTAATATAAAAATATTTTTTTAATTTACCAATTGTTTTAATATTTTTAGACGGGAGATTGAAATTTCCACCTCATTTCAAGATAGAAGGAAATTAAAAGGTTAAATCCAGAAACAGGAAGGGTTTAAAAAGTCAAAAACTTGACAGTCTGAGTTGAATCAAAGACTGGCAAGTCCGATTTTAACCAAATAATGGAAAAAAATTCAAGGGTTATAAATAAAACACCTAACTGCAGAAAGTTCGTATCGTACAGTTTCATCTATACTGATCATGTCTTCAAACTGGTGTAAATTATTATATCTGAAGATATTAGGATATGTTCTAAAATAATCTACCCAAAGTCTTAAGACTTTGGGTAGATACAAAACAACAATAATTAATAAAAGATTATATTAATTTAATTAAATATAAAAGAAGAACAAATACTATGACCGATATAACCGTTATGCCTATAAGTAAAGCATCAACCAACTTATTATGACCATGCTGATTAAGCATATCGGAATAAATAGAATCTACTTTCTCATCCATAGGCAATTTTTTAAAATCTGGTAAAGTTTTCATAGTATTTCTCCTTTTTAATAATTTAGTATTATAATAAAAAATATATTAATAAATTAAATAATTGTCAAGTATTTTTTACCAATATTTTAATAAAATAATTTATTAAGATTCTAATTTTATTCATTTCCTGAAAAATGAAACCAGTTTCATTAAAGCATTGAAAAGCTTCCAAACCTTGGGGATATACGTGGTTTTTTTCAGACTCAATCTTTTCCAGTGAATTGTACATGAGGGCATTTGTTTATAAAAGTATAAAATATGATTTCCTAATTTTAGCAATGGCTACCCTGTATTCCTTAATAAACAAGGTAAAACAATCAACCGTAGTTCCTGACTTCGGGTGGATAGGTAATTCTGACAGGCAGTCAGGATTGCCTCTAACCATGGTCACTGTATATTGACATCTTTGGTAAACCTATCCTTACTAAATAATTAAGTGAAATAAATTTGATTTTATATTTAAATTTTAGTATTATTCATTAATTAAAATGAATACTATTGACAGAAAATATAATACTCTTCAAAAAATACTTGGTGATCTGCCTTCAGCCGTGATCGCCTTTTCCGGAGGAGTAGACAGCACCTTTCTTTTAGGGACAGCCAAAAAAATTCTTCCGGATAACCTTCTTGCCCTCACCTTTAAGGCAGATATAATTCCATCCTCCGAAATCAAGCAAGCAATTTCTCTGGCAGCTTCCTTAAAAGTCAAACACATTATCATTGACTCTGATATTCTCAGTCACCACTCCTTTATCATCAATGACCCTAACCGCTGTTATGTGTGTAAAAAATTAATTTTTTCTGAAATAGTTCGTATTGCTCAATCCCGGAATCTCAAATACATCATGGAAGGCTCGAATGCGGATGATGCCCGGGACTATCGTCCCGGAAGAAAAGTTCTCAGGGAAATGAATATACTAAGTCCGCTGGCCCAGGCTGGCCTTACCAAAAAAGAAATACGCACCCTCTCCCGGAAAATGGGTCTTCCCACCTGGGATAAGCCTGCCCTGGCCTGTCTTGCCACCCGCATCCCCTATGGCACTGTCATAACCAAAGATAAAATCAAACGGATTGACCATTGTGAACAATATCTGCATAATCAGGGATTCACCCAGGTACGGGTCAGAGATCACGGATACCTGGCTCGCCTAGAAATACCAAAATCCGAGATAAAAAAATTATTGAACCAAAAAATTTCATCAGCCGTGGTAAAAGAATTTAAGAATCAAGGTTTTACGTATATTTGCACCGATTTAGAAGGATACCGGAGCGGAAGCATGAATGAGGTAATAGAAGATGCAAAATGAGCAGATGAAAAATCTTCTGAAAAATGTTCAAACCGGTAAGATAAGTATCAAAGAAGCCTTAGATAAGCTTAAATCCTTTCCCTATGACGACATAGGATTTGCCAAAATCGATACCCATCGAGCCTGCCGCCGGGGATTTCCGGAAGTTATTTTTTGTCAGGGGAAAACCCCTGAACAGGTGCAAAAAATTGTGGAAAGAATGAATAAAAATTATAAGACCATTCTGGCCATGAAAGCGGATAAGGCCATCTTTACAGCGGTTAAAAAAATAAGTGAAAAAGCTACCTATTATGAATCGGCAAGGGCCATCGTAATCGGAAAAATTCCAAAAATAAAAAATAAAAATAAAATCCTTATCATTTCTGCCGGCACCGCAGACATGCCGGTAGCAGAAGAAGCAGCCATAACCGCTCAATGGATGGGAAATGCTGTGGAACGACTTTACGATGCTGGAGTTGCGGGTGTACACCGGTTACTGCAGAACCGAGAACAACTTTACTCGGCTCAGGTAATCATTGTGGTTGCCGGCATGGAAGGCGCTCTCCCCGGAGTGGTGGGTGGATTGGTGGATAAACCGGTCATTGCCGTACCCACCAGTATTGGCTACGGAGCCAGTTTTAAGGGGATATCCGCTCTTTTAACCATGCTCAACTCCTGTGTTCCGGGAATTGGAGTGGTCAACATTGATAACGGATTCGGAGCAGGCTATCTTGCCAGTATGATTAATAATCTGAATATCAAATAAATTATAGGCAAGGAACCTGTTAATAAAAAAACAAATATAAAATTTATAATGTGATAGATAAGAACATAGAGAATAATATTTTATGTATATTAATTTTGTAATATTTGTGTGTTTCTTTGTGTACTTTGTGGTTTTATTATTTTTGTAACTTTTTAGTTAACCATATATCAAATAGCACTATTATTTTAGGTTTAGGAGTGAGGTAATGAAAATTGGTTATTTTGACTGTATAGCCGGAGCCAGCGGAGATATGATTCTGGGAAGTTTGTTGGATTGTGGTCTTGATTTTAACTATTTAAAGAAAGAACTGGGAAAGCTAAATCTGAAAGATTTTACTATAAAACAATATAAAGATCAAAAGCAGGGAATCTCGGGTACCAAATTTCAGGTATCGGTAAAAAAAAGCCACCATCACCGGGGTTTGCAGGAAATACTGGATATAATTGACAAAAGTGACTTACATAACAAGGTAAAGTTAAATAGTAAAAAAATTTTTACCAATCTTGCCCGGGCGGAAGCTAAAATCCATGCCAAATCTGTGGATGAAATACATTTTCATGAAGTGGGTGCAGTTGATGCCATTATTGACATTACCGGGGCAGCCATAGGATTTGATTATTTTAATCTGGAGCAGATTGCTGTCTCTAAAATTCACCTGGGAACCGGCACCCTGCAGTGTGCCCATGGAATTCTTCCCGTACCAGCTCCGGCAACCCTGGAACTGCTTTCCTCAATCCCGGTTTATTCCACCAATATTGAACAGGAACTCCTAACCCCCACCGGAGCGGCAATCCTTACCACTCTGGGTACTCATTTTGGTGGAATGCCCAGTATGACTATTGAAAAAACCGGATATGGATTAGGTAGCCGTGAATTGGAAATTCCCAATATTCTGCGCTTGACTATCGGAAATAAAGCCACTGCCTTTGAGCATGATGTAATGCAAGTGATTGAGACTAATATCGATGATATGAATCCTCAGTTCTACGAACATTTAATGGATACCCTTTTTAAAAACGGGGCTAAGGATGTTTTTCTCACCACAGTGATTATGAAAAAAAACCGACCCGGAGTAGTGCTTAATGTACTGGCGGATCCCGGGAAAACAGATCTATTATCTGAAATTATTTTTAATCAGACCACCACTCTGGGAGTAAGGATTTCCAATATCCAAAAAAGAAATATACTCTCCCGGGAAATTATTACCGTAGACACTCCCTGGGGTAAAGTAAGGGTCAAAATACGGACTCTGAGCAACCATAATAAAAGTGCCTCCCCGGAATATGAGGACTGTAAAAAGATCGCCCATAAAAAAAACATCCCCATACAAATAATTTATGATAAAGTAAAACAGATTGCCCAGGAAAAAATGTCCTCTAAAACCTAAAATACTTCTCTAAAATCATCAAGGTATAATGCGTTTAGAACGACTATTATCAATTACTTTTATGCTTCTCAATAGGAAACAGATTTCGGCTTCTGAACTGGCGCATAAATTCAATGTATCCGTCCGAACTATCTACCGGGATCTTGACACTATAAACCGGGCCGGAATTCCCCTTACCTCAAACACGGGAAGAAAGGGTGGATTTGGTATTCTGGATACCTACCGGATTGACCGGCAGGTACTGTCGTTTAAGGAAATATCATCCATTATCAATGCTTTGAAAGGGATGAATGCCACCTTGGAAGATCAGGCAGTTTCCCTGACTATGGAAAAAATTGCCACTCTTCTGCCT
>CAZKMO010000018.1:11360-33943 GCA_964554015.1 uncultured bacterium | reverse complement strand
AATGATGGATTGATGGAATGATGGATTGATGGATTAATGGGAGATTTAAAATTCGCTACTCCTCATCATTCCATCAATCCATCATTCCATTTTTACTCTATATCCCCTATTTCCCTTATACCCCTTATTTCTTATACATATACCTTATACCCTATACCCTCCTACACCGGAGCCAATGATTTTACTTTATTAAAAAATTTCTCTCTATCATACGGCTTGGTGAATATGGCGGAAATTTTATATTTACGTGCCTTATTAATGACATCTTCATTGACCATTCGCCCAGTGAGTAAAACCACAGGAATTTTTGATTTTTCAGGTATACTTTTCATTCTTTCCAATAAAGTAAACCCATCTGCTACCGGTAATCCAAGGTCCATCACCACTAGATCAAAATTATTGTTTACTAACTCCTTGTTACCCTGATAAGCGTCAAAAGCCACATTAACTTCATAACCTATTGTATTCAAGCTAAGCTGCAGCATCTCGGCAAAATCTTCTTCATCTTCTACAATGAGTATTTTCTTATCTGCCATTATACACTCCTTTATACATTTTTCTCTAATAAATTTAATATATCAATATTTTTATCATCTAATTTATTCATTAATTTTTCAAATCTATAAGTTTGTTCCGGAAAGCTCAGATATTCATAATCAAAAGAAACTATTTGACTTAATCCTTTTTGATGTAAATAATTGTCAATACTACTTTTTACTAATTTCTTAACTTTATTTTCTTGACCCTTATTATAAAATGAATGAATAAAAAATAATTCATGGGAATTATGATAAATAAAATCATCATTATTATGTAGTTTATCTCTTAAGAAATTTTTATAATCTTCTAATAAAAATACTATTTTATTATTAGACAGTTTTTTTATGAGTTGTTTAATATTTTCTATAAAAACCACGAAGAATAAAAATTGATAATTATTGGGAAGTACATGGTTTATCCGTTCAGAAAATTCTTTTTTAAGTAATATATTAAATGAATATCTTGGCAAAGTAAAAGTAAATTTGGTTCCCTTATTGATTTCACTGTCGACTTTTATGCTTCCTTGATGCAATTCTATTATACTTTTGGCAATAGAAAGTCCTAAACCGGAACCTTTCATGGATGGATCACATTCATGGCCAAATTGTTCGAATTTATTAAATAATTTCGGGATGAATTCTTTTCTGATCCCTTTACCGGAATCAGCTACATAACATTCAATATTATTCTTTTTCTGTAGTATGCCAATTTCAACAAATCCATTGGGGGTAAATTTCACTGCATTCCCCACTAAATTATAAAAAACCTGTATAATTTTATCTTTATCAACATAAGCAACAATATCTTTATCGGGTTTTTTCCATTTAAGCTGCAATTTCTTTTCATTCATTTTGATTTTAAAATCAAATACAACCTGATCAATAATATCAATTAAATTTACTAAATTTCGTTCAATCTCCATTTTCCCAGATTCTATTTTTGAAATATCTAGAATATTATTGACCATCTTGGCTAAACGTTCCACTGATCTGTTCATAACATCAAACAAATGTCTCTGCTCTTCATTTATGCCTCCTGTAGCACCATCCAATAAAAGACAGATTCCCTCTTTTATCACGGCAATGGGAAGTCGTAATTCATGCGAAACCATATTTACAAAATCTGTTTTAAGTTCATTGAGTTTCTCCAATTCCTTATTTTTATCAGCTAATTCCTGATATAAAAGTTTAACACTTTGATTTGTTTTATTTAAACCCCAAGTTTGAATTTCCAGCTCTTTTTTAGTTTTTCTTAATTCTTCTTGTAAGCTCTGCATCTTATTCATCAATATTTCCCTTGAAGTTTAATAAGAAAAAAAACACAATTTTATACACTCGAACAAATTTATAAAATCCTCATTAATTAGCAGTGAATTGTTTGACTATTTGAACCAGATCATCAAAATTCATGGTTTTCACGGTATAATCATCAGCACCCATTTTCCGGGCTTTGATGGCATCCACTGCATCGATTTTTCCAGTCAAAACTATTACTTTTATGGTATCTCCCAGTATTCTCTTTATGGTTTTACAGGTTTCAAATCCATCGATACCGGTTAATTGGGTATCTATAATGGCAATATGGGGTTTGCTGATTTTTGATTTCTCAATCCCCTGTTCCCCGGAATCAGCCATTATAATTTCACAATCAATTTTCAGTTCCAAAAGAGCTTCTTCTATTAATTCCCTGTCACCTCTGTTATCATCAACTATTAATACTCTTTTCTTCATAGTTAATTCCTTTATTTACCATCCGGTAATACCACTATACTCATCCAAAAAGTCTCAATTGATTTAACCACCTGAAGAAACTGCTCAAAATCAAGTGGTTTGGTTATGTAACAATTAGCATGAAGATTATAGGTTTTCAATACATCTTCTTCTGCTTTGGAAGTAGTTAAAATCACAATAGGTATTCGTTTCAAATTATCATCAGCTTTAATATCCGCCAACACTTCTCTTCCATCTTTTTTGGGTAAATTTAAATCCAAGATGATTAAATCCGGGCGGGAAGCATCGGCATACTTTCCCTTTTTATAGAGAAATTCAAGAGCTTCTTCCCCATCTCCGACCACAAATAATTTATTTTTCATTTTACTTTCTTCCAGTGCATCTCGGGTTAAATCCACATCTCCGGGATTATCTTCAACCAGTAATATATCAACAGATTTTACAATAGTATTTGTATTCATTTTATTCTCCCCTATTTTTTCACAGTTAGATGAAAATTAATAATAACATAATATGACCTATTAATTTATTGGTGATCGTCTATAGTTTCTTTTTCTTTGTCGATTAAATTATCACTTTTAAAATTAAAAGAAATACTGGAAGCTAATTCTTTCTTGTCCTCAAATTTATCGCCATTCTCACTATTCAATAAAGGAAGTGTAAAATAGAAAGTGGTTCCGTTTCCATCTTTTGATTCAAACCAGATATCACCTCCGTGCCGGTTTACAATCCGTTTGCAAATCGCTAAGCCCAAACCTGTACCTGATCCTTCCTCCCTTTTATGCAGTCTCTGGAAAATAACAAAAACTTTTTCCTTGTATCGAGAATCAATACCCATACCATTATCTTTAACCGAAAAGGTACACATTCTTTTATCGCTCTTGGCTGATATATGGATTTTAGGATCTTCTTCTCCGTGGTATCTGATGGAATTTTTAATAAGATTTAAAAATATTCTTTCGAACTGAGTTGCATCAGCTGTTACTTTTGGGAGTTTATCATAGGTTATGGTGGTATTTGTTTCCTGCGTGAGAACTTCAAGAGTTGCTATAGTCCTTTGTAGTATATCATTACTGTCAACTTCCTGAAATAATTGTCCCCGGGTTGTTACCCGTGAATAAACTAAGAGATCATTAATTAGGTTCTGCATACGTCTTGCTCCATCCACCGCATAATTAATATATTTATCAGCTTTTTCATCAATTTGATTACTATATCGTCTCTTAAGAAGCTGAGTATAGCTTGATACCATGCGAAGTGGTTCCTGCAAATCATGTGAAGCCACATAGGCAAATTGTTCTAATTCCTGATTGGATCGTTTGAGATTAATATTACTTTCCTTTAAATCTTTTTCGGCTGTCATTCGTGCAATTAATTCCTTTTCCAATTCATTGGTACGTTGTTCTAAATGGCTGCGGTAAATTTTCATTTTTTCTTCAGCATTTCTACGCTCAGTAATATCAGATGATATTAAAAGTACATTATTCTCATCACTTATAGATTTAGTGGGAATAAAAAGGTTATGAAAATATCTGTTCTTAATTTTATCATCGCTTTCCTGCATTTTACATATTTCAACAGTCTTTTGTAATAGATTATTCCTTTTTTGGGCAACATTTTTGGGTAAAAGATCTGACATTTTTTTCCCAATAGCATCATTAACTAATATTCCTAAATCCTCTGCCATAGCATTATTCACTTTAATTATTGTTCCATTAACTTTTACAAGAGCAATAGAATCAGGTAAAGAATTAAATAATTTTTCAATGGTTTTTAACTGATATTCTGTAGAAGTAAGTAATTTATATCTACGTATGGTTACACCGATAATTATAGCCATTATCGTGGACAGGGTTGTGGATAAGGGTATTACTTCAAGATTAAAAAAGGCTGGCATACATTCTGTAATAACACCTCCCACCAGGGGAATAGATACTGCAACGGTTAAAAACAGAGCCTGTTTTTTTTCATTTTCTGATTTTGATACCAAGTAAAATTTAATTAAAAATAATAATCCACCGGTAATACTTCCCACAATTAAAATTGTTGGTAAAATGTATAAACTACCCGGGGGAGAAAAATATCCCCAATAATGTAAAACAGGTGCTTTTTCTAATAAATGGGTTGTTTGATCGAGAATACTGAAAATGAAGGCGCACAAGTAGGCAAATGCAAGAATTAATGTATGTATTCTTTTAAGTTTGATATGTGTGAATACAATAAAAAAGTGTAAGAGTAAAACCGCGGTAAAGGCAGAACCCCAGGTATCTAATCGTGCCCAAAATGTGGCAAAACCCAAATTTTCAGCAGAAAACATAAAAAAATGGGTAAAACTCCAAAAAGCCAGAAAAACTGTTATGAGGAAAAACAAACGGTTTTTTGTACTTTTAGAATCAATGTTTATAATAAAAAAACCGAGTATTACATTAGCAATAAAACTAAATAAGGGAAATAAGGAATAATAATTCATTTTATATTTACATCCTTATGTTGTTAGATAAAAATCTCTTCTTTATATGTATAGTACAATGTTACCCCAGATATGTGTACATTCTATATTTACTAACTATATGGCAATCTTCTTGCCAATAATGATAAATTAAAATTATTATAATTAAGTATTTAAAAATAAAATACTTAAATAATAATTTAAAAAAATATTATATCATAAAAATTTAATAGAAATAGGTAATTTTTATCAGTTTGTAGATAATTATTACTATATAATAACTAACTCTACTTTCATAAAAAACATACGGTAATCATTATTTTTTTTAAAAAAAATTTCTTGATTGTATCCAGAATCAATACATCTCAATAATTAAGTATTTCCAGGAATTTCTTATACTGTTCCCCCGGAAAATATTTTCATATTGAATAGAATACAAACTTCTTTTTCCATTCTTCCATATTTCCACCATTCCATTATTCCAGTTATTATTTGATTTTTGTAATTTTCTCTTTTTTTTTCTTTCGTTTTTGTTTTATCCTTTTTCCTTTATCCTTTATCTTTTGTATCTTATCCAATATTCCTCTTGTTATCATAGATGTAACTTAAAAATGAAATTAAACTGCCCTTGAATAAAACCCTGAAATTAATTATTTTAAAATATCACAGAACACTACCTAACTTTTCAAAGGAGTAGATTATGAAAATAATCAAATATGTAATATCTTTTACTTTATTGTTAATCTTCATTTCCAATGCCCATTCTGATGAAGGAATGTGGATGCCCCATCAGATGATGATGCTTGATCTGGAAAAACAGGGTCTGGAGATGGATTCTTCCCAGTTGTACCAAGATGACGGTACCGGATTGATGAGTGCCGTGGTTCATTTAGGAGGCGGTACCGGTGAATTTGTCAGTACAGAAGGACTTATCCTCACCAATCATCATGTAGCCTTCGGTGCCCTGCAGCGGGCTTCAGATAAAGAACACGATTATATCCAGAAGGGATACATAGCTCATACTAGAGAAAAGGAAATTCCTGCTCCCGGTTATATTGCGGATGTACTTTTAGAATATGAAGAAATTACTGATAAAATTCAGAAGGTGGAAAAACCTGATATGACTTATGGAGAACGATACCATGCAGTCGATAAAATCCAAAAAGAAATTATTCAGGAAGCAGAAAAGCAGAGGCCGGATATAAGGTGCAGAATTGCCAGTATGTACAGCGGCAATAAATACTATCTTTTTACTTTCAAAAGAATAAAAGATATCCGACTGGTATATGCTCCACCCCGAGATCTGGGAAACTTCGGAGGAGATATCGACAATTGGATGTGGCCCCGGCACACCTGTGACTTCTCTTTTCTGCGGGCCTATGTATCCCCAAAAAATGTGGGAGTTGACTACAGTCCGGACAATGTCCCTTATCATCCCACATCCATTATCAGGATCTCTCTGAAAGGAGTAGCCCCGGATGATTTCACTTTTGTCATGGGATATCCGGGACGCACCTACCGAAATTATACTGTTTCTGAACTTCTGGCTGATATAGGACGCATGCAGGAGAGCATAAAAGTCAGAAAAGAACTGATTCAATTTTTTGAAAAGGCCGGCAAAGGCGGTAAAGAAATAGAAATAAAATATGCCAGTAAAATAAAAGGCTTGAATAACGGACTAAAGAATTACCAGGGAAAACTGGAAGGATTTGAGAAAGTCAATCTGGTGGGAAAGAAGAAAGACTGGCAAAACGACATCAGGCAGTGGATTCGGCAGGATTCGGAGCGACAAAAACAATACGGAGAATGTGTGAAAAAAATTGATGAATTTATGCAAAGATATTCCGCTTTCAATCAAAAACAACACTATCTTGATCAACTGACCAGTAGCTATTACGGACCGGCGCTCCTCTCCCAGGCTTACCTTATTGTCCGAACAGTAACTGAAAGGCAGAAACCGGATATAGAAAGGGAGCCTTTTTACCAGGAAAGAAACCTGGACCAGCTAAGACAGCGCCTTACCCTGGCGGAGAGAGGATATGACCTCCGGGTGGACCGGGCCTTTTTCAAGAACCGGTTGAAGCAGTATCTGGATCTCTCTCCGGAACTGATCCCTGTAGCTTTGAAGGATCTTATACTAATGCAGTCGGAACAGGCTATTGATGAATTTGTAGATAATCTGTATGATAATACTCGGCTGGCTGACCCGGAACAGAGGTTGGAAATGATACATATGAATCCGGAACAGCTGTATGAAATGAATGATCCCTTTATAAATCTGGCCCGGAACGTTGAGGAAGAATTAAATGATATGCGGGAAAAAGGCAAGGCATGGGAAAAAGAGCATCAGGAACTGAAAAAAATATTCCTGCAGGCACTTCTGAAAAAAAACCAGGAACAAATTGCCCCGGATGCCAACAGCACTATCCGCTTTACCTGCGGGACTGTCAAGGGCTACTCTCCCCGGGACGCAGTATATTATAAGCCCCTGACCAGCTTGACCGGTGTAATGGAAAAAGACACCGGAGAGTTTCCCTTTCGGGTGCCGGAAAAACTGAAGACCTTATATGAAAATAAGGATTTCGGTAAATATGTGGATACCAACCTTAATGATGTCCCGGCCTGCTTTCTCAACACCACCAATGTCACGGGCGGTAACTCCGGCTCCCCCACCCTGAATGCCAAGGGCGAACAGGTGGGTATAATATTTGACATGACCTATGAAAGTGTGATTGGAGACTACTACATCATCCCTGAGCTGCAGCGGACTATCAGTGTTGATATAAGGTATGTATTATTCATCACGGAAAAATTTTCAGAAACGGATTTTATTATTGAGGAATTGGGGTTGTAGGGGAGAAATTATATAAAATCAAAACCTAATCGAACTTCGAAGTTGTAAAATATATGTACCCGGTACTTCCAAAGTGTTGAGCACATTTTATTCACACCCACCTAAATCCTCTCCTTCGACATTATCTGCCTCAGGACAAGCTCATTGCAGAAGATGATGTTCATCGAAGATGAACTAATGGGTGTTTTAAAATACCAAATCACAAGCACCAAATATCAAAAAATATCCAAATCCCAAATCTCAATATCCAAACTCCTCCCACCCAAATGATTTAGTCTGATGTCTGTACCTTGGAATATTGGAATGATGGAATAGTGGAATGTTGGAATGATGGGATAAAACTATATTCTTACATTCTTTCATTATTCCACTATTCCAGTATTCCATTTGTTATTAGATTATTGTAATCTTTTATCTATATCTCAGAAATCAGACAGGATGTACAGGATCAACATGACAAATAAAAAATCCCGTACATCCTGTTAATCCTGCAAATCTTATAAATCATGTTAATCCTAGTCCTTGTTTATGGTAATATTACCAGACGTTTTAATATACACCGGTATTTTCCCCCGGTCTACCTTAAAACTGATACTTTTGGCATCGTCTTTAAGATATATCGGAAAATCGGAGTGGATCTCTCCGTAGGTAGTTTTGGCCTGCACGGCAAAATCAACCTCAGGAGGAAGGGATATGTTAACATCCTTATAGCTGGTCTCCACAAAAATTCTATCCTGGGGGGATATATTCTTAATAGCCGCTATTTCCACCGGACTGCTGTTCCCGTATATTTCGATTGATCCCTGGGTTTGCTTTACTATCACATATTTATAAGAATTGTCAACATACACATCCCCCTTGATATTCTCACAAATGACTCCCGATGAACCGGCTGTTATTCGCACATCACTGTTCACATCCTTTACCTGCACCGGCTTATAGGAAGTTTCGATTTCAACTCTTTTTTCTATGCCGGTTGCTTTCACCTGGCTGGAGGACCCGTCAATGATAAGCTCACCCCCCACTTTTTCGATATTTATTTCTTTATAGGAAGAAGTTATATTCAAATCCCCCCCTATATTCAAGGCATCAATGGAACAGGATCCCCCGTCAACTGTGACCGGCCCCTTGATATTCTCTATAAGAATATTCTTATATGATGTCCGCACGTTTGCTTTACCGCCTACATCCCGAATGGTTAAGGGGCTTGAACTTCCCCGGATAGTAAGATCCCCCCCCACACTATCTACTTCAATAGGTTTATAAGAAGAGGTAATAACCAGATCCTGCTTAATGCGGGCGGCTCTTACTTCACAACTCTGTCCGTCGATTTCCAAGGTTCCATTTACCTTGTTAATGTCTACTGTCTTATAGGAAGCTTTGACTCTGCAGTTACCATTCACTCCCAAACCTTCAATATTGCTGCTTCCGGATTTAACATTTACATCTCCCTTGATATTGCTGAAATACACATCCTTGTAGTTATTGGATATATCGATATTACCAATGATATCACGAACAGTAACCACTCCGCTGGTATTGGCTATTTTTACTGGTCCTTGGAAGGCAATTACCTTGACCTCATCATAACTGTTTCTGATGTCAAGCTCACCCTCGCAGTCTTCCAGTAATACAGTACCCGATGAGTTGCTGATGGATATAGACCCTGATACTTTATTAAGAAAAATATCACCATATTTATTATCAAGGTGAACTGATTGTTTTTGAGGAATGATGATATCCAGGGTGTAATGAGAGGAAATTCTCTCATCTCCAAAGATATCATCAAGAAAATCAAATAAAGAATTTCCTTCCCTTCTCCCTAAGTCCGGTAAATTCATACTGGTTCTGAATCCCTCTCTGTAGGGTTCCAGAATCAAGCTGCAGTGCTTAAGATACTCCTGCAAAAATTTTTGGCTGCCGTTTTTAACCGTTAAATCTGCTTTAACCGTTATTTTATCGGTATTGGCAGCGGAAACCGAAACCTCAGCTCTGGTATCCGCAATATAGAGTGTGTTTCCCTGTTGGGATAGAACTTCCTGGGAAAACTGCTGTGAGATAATTCTGTCCAGCCTATCCGACCCTGCTGCGGATATAAAAGATGGCATTACTAAACTTAATAAGACAATATAAGTGAAAATTTTATTATTAGTATTCATGTTAATCTCCTTTATTGAAAATACTATTTAGTTACCTTAAAATCGGTATTGGTTTCGGAAGCGATATCGATTCCGATAGCGAAACCGAATTCCGATCTATTTTCATTAATATTTATATCGACTTTCAACTATTCCTCTGCAATCGGGCAAACTCATTTAACACTTGTTTCTTATCCCGAAGGACTTTTATTAAATAATCTCTAATATGACTGTTGGCTGGATTATTACTTAAAGCCTGCTGATAATCTCTGATTTGAACATCCATTGATTCTAAATGTTCTTTATACCTCAATTGAAGATCGATATCACCTTCATTCAAACTCAGTTGTACATTTTTTTCCAGATTCTCGATGGTATGCATATATGCATTTTCTTTGCGTATGTGCTGCTTCAAACTCATATCGGAAAGGAGCTGGTCCGAGGGAAAAAAATAATATTTTTGGATAGCAATTCCGCTTAGAATTACTATAACCAGCACCGCAGCAGCTCTTACTAACGCAAGATTCATCCTATACACCCTGCGGTTCTTTCTGCTTTTGTTTATTTCCCTGATAAGTGATGATTCAATAGTATTCCAGAGAGTTTCAGGTTGAAAATCAGTTTCCGTATTTCTGACCAGTGACTCCACCTGTTTATCTTCTTCAATTAAGTGCTGACATTCTTTGCAGTGTTTCAGATGTTTATCAAAATCAGACTCTGATAACTTTCCCCAAAAAAATTTCTTATAAAATCTGCAACTCATTATTATCCTCTCATTATACTTTCATTTAAATACGATCTCAGTTTTGATTTTGCTAGAAAAATATTTGATTTCACCCCTCCCAGGGAAATACCTAGTATTTTTGCTATCTCTCTTTGCTTACGGTCACCCACAGTAAAAAGCAAAAAGCATTGTTTTTGTTTAGGGGGGAGTGTATGTAATGCTCTATCAATTTCCATTTTTATCTCAACATCTGTATTCATAGAAACTGCTGAATTTTCCCCTAACTCCCCCAATCTGATTTTTGATTTTTTCTTATTCATATCAATACAGGTATTTATTAGTATTTGAAACAGATATGTACTGAATTTGGCTTTAAATTTAAATCTCTTTATACCTTTATACAATTTTATAAATGTTGTCTGCACTGCATCTTCTGCATCTTCCCGGTTTCCCAGCATTCTATAGGCAGTATGAAATAAAGGCCGGTTATACCTGTCATAGAGAAATTTATAGGCCCCGATTTCTCCTGACTTGCATTTTTCAATAATTTCCTTTTCCTTCATATCTGCCTTTTTTCATCTACCTGTATGACTGGTTATAAGATTAAAAGGTTTAATGAACTATATAAGGAATATAATCGTGCAAAGATTCCTTTATAATATACAAATTAAGATCCATAAATATTATATTCTTATAAAAATAGAGATAGATCGATGGCTAAAAGTAGTGAGGTTGATATTTATAAAATTCCAAATCCAAAATCAAAATATTCAAACTCCTCTCTCCATTTTAAACATGTTATTTATTTGTACTTTGAATATTGGAATAATGGAATAGTGGAATGTTGGAACGATGGAATGAAGAGACACAACCATTTTTTACATTCTTCCATTATTCTACTATTCCAGTATTCCATTTGTTATTAGATTATTGTAATTCTTATTATAATCCTCCCCCAATATTGGACAGGAGGTACAGGATCAATAGAAAAATATAATTGAATTCCTATTAATCCAATAAATCCTGTAAATCATGTTTAATCATGTAAATCATGATTTAAGTTTTACATCAAAAACATAAGCCATAAAACGGAGCCAGATGGAACCGAAACCTAAGGCCCAAAGAATTTCCTCCAGTGGTACACCCCACAAGAAAAGACCAGACAGATTATTATGATTCCAGTGCAGGGGAAAAACCGAGGAAGAAAGAAACATTAATTTAAGTATTACAAAGTAAAAAATCCCAAAACTCAAAGCACCGTACAGACTTAATTTCTGCAGCCGGGGAAATCTTAGAGCCAAGACTATTAAACCGGCTATAATAATGAGTACAACAGCAATCATTATATTCAAACCCATATACCACAAACAAAGACTGAAAATGACTCCTGAAATCGAACCTCCCAAATAACGTCTGCAGAAAAGGCGGGGCTTCCAGGAATAGGTAACTTCCTGCTTTAGGCTGAATAATACTAATATCCAGGTAATACCGCCGGTGGCAAATGAAAAGACAAAGTCAGCCAAACCAAGCAATTGATTCCCCTGGTGAGGAGTCCAATACTCGGGAATGAACACAAATTCATAAAAGCAAAAGGGTATTGACAGCAGACTGGATAGAATTATCAATCGTCGGTGGGATTGAAGCATCACCACACCCACAGCACAGATTAAAAGCAAAATCAGACTATTAACCAAATATGGTTGACTTTCCAGGATACTCATCAGGTGAGAATATAGAGACTGTATCATATGAAAGTGGAATATTGGAATAATGGAAATATGGAATAATGGGATACAAGGAATATTTTTACAACTTTCTCTTATTCCATTATTCTATTATACCAGTTGCCCTTTGATTATAGTAATTTAAATTCTAGCACTTTCCCAATATCGGACAGAATATATAGAATTAATAATAGAAACTAAAAAATCCTGTTAATCATGGTTAAAAATCCTGTTAATCAAGGTAAATCAAGGTAACTAGATCCTCTCCAGACTCCCTTTTTCCACCCATCCCACCTTTCCGTCTGCCAGCACTATCTCATACCAGTCACCGGATATCTTGTCAATATGCACAATGGTGCCTTCATGCAAGTCAAAGAGAATGGTAGCTACTTCCGAAGGAGCACCTCTGACCAATACTTCCCCTGCCATGATTACTGCTTCATCCTGCTCAGACTGTTCCCTAATCTGTTTAATCAGAGAAAAACCAAAAACTATCAAAAGTATTAAAAAGAGGATACTGATTTGTCCACAGATCCTGCGCAAAGATTGATTCCGGGATAAAATCCGTATAATAAGAAAACTTAAGCAGAACAGATACAATAAAGCTGTCAACCATAGTAAATATGATTTGGGGATAAGATGAACAAAACCTTCAGATACCCTGAATAGAATAAAGGTGGGAAGAGGTTCGATTTTATCCATTACGGAAAGATTGGCTAATTTTAAATTAAATTCCAGTTCTTCATCCCCGGGCATTAATTTTTTTGCTTTCTCATAAAAAAGAATTGCCTTGCCGGTTTCATTAAGTTTATAATAGCAATTACCAATATTATAATACAGAGGTCCGCTTTCAAACCCTTTTTCATAGATTTCCAGATAACTTTCCAAGGCCCGGGAAAATTCCTCGGCCCGATAAAACTGATTACCCTGCTTAAAAAGCTCTGTCTTATCGTCCGCGTATGTTAATACCGGTAATAACATTACTACAGCTATGCTGATAAAAATCTTTTTATTATTTAATATATTCATAACCATATTTTTTTGTCTTTTGTATTTTATCCCTTCATCTGAGCTCAGGACAGGCTTTTTTCTTAGTTTTATCTTTTATTTTTTGTCTTTTTTCTTTTGTCTTTAAATCTCTTCCTTATCAGGACAGTTCTTTCGCCAGTTCTGAAAGTACCTTTTCAACTTTTCTATAAAACTCTTTTTTCTCTTCCGTCCTGGCTTCTGAAGGAGCAAACCTCTTTAAATCACAGGTCTGTAAAATTTCAATATACTGCTCAATGAGGAAACCACTCACTCCTCTCTGCCCTAATCGTTTCTTCACATCCTCACTCATCATTCCTGCTCCGGAAATATTAAATTTATCACTGACAAAACCGGACAGGGCCCGATAAACCGCTGCATAAAATATTCTTTGTTCACTCAAGGATATGGCAGCTCTCGCTTCTGAAAGATGTTTTTTAGCCACCCGTCTGGCAGTACGGTTTCTGGCATAAGCCTGATCGGAATGCAGACGATCAAGATGTTTCCTGTAAGCTAATGCAGTTACCAGAATCAACATAGGAAAAAGAAAAATTACCCAAAACAGCCAGCTAAAAAATAAATTCCATCCCACCTTTTTCAAAGATTTATAATCTTCCTTGATAAAACGAATATCCTTTCCAATAAGATCTACCTCTTCTTTGGAAAATCCGGAATGAGCTACACTGGCAGCAATATTCTTTCCTTTACTGATATGTATTTCCACCGGATCAGTGGATAATATCTGATATTTTTTTGTTTTGGGATTAAAGATGGGATAAGTTATGGATTCGATTCTACAGGTACCTGTTTTTCTTGGCACCAACACATAGGTAAAAACCTTGCTTCCGGTGATTCTTCCACCTTTACGGTTTACTTGTTTATTTACCTCCGGATCATAAGTTTCAAAATTATCCGGGAAATGCAGCTCCGGCTCAGAAAGAGATCCGATATGCCCTTCTCCGGATATCTTTACCGTAAAAGTGACTGCCTCATCAGTGGTCAAGTTTGTCTTATCCACCTCACTGTGAAGGGTGAAATCACCTACAACTCCAGTAAATCCCTGTGGCTTTCCCTGTTCTGGAAGCGGTAATACCTTTAAGGTGATCGGATTGGAGCTGATGGTTTTATTTATGTTTCTTCCAAAAGGATCAGAAAAAAAATCATTAAAAATATCCCTGCTCTTTCTGCGCACTCTCACCTGACAATTGATAACCAGAGGATCAATTTTTTTACTCCCGGCACTGAGGGGATAAAGAGAAATTTTTTGTATTTCAGCTACTGTATACTGCTTATTTTTATATACTTCCCTGCTGGTTTGGGGTCGTCCGCCCATATCAAATTCTTCCTTTAAGAATCCCTTGTAAGAGGGAGATTTTTCCAAGCCAAAGGAACTCACATCAACTCTGGTAAAAATTTTATAGGTTAGAGTAACTGCCTCATTCTTGTATACTATTTTTTTATCAGGGATAGCCAGCAAAAAGAGATCATCCTGAGAATCACCGGTCTGAGAAGGAGATAATTGCTGCCTGCTTCCCTGAGTTCCGGACTGCTGGGAAGACTTTACTACCTTGATTTCAATAGGTGTAGTTTGATATTCCTTATTGCCGACCTTGACAGTTATGGCTCCGATGGTAAAAGTACCCACTGCTCTTGCCAGATAATGAAAAGTGATGGTTTTAGAAACAGACATTTTCCCATTAATATACTGAATATTCTGGGAAGTACTGCTGCCTAGAAAACCAGCAAAATCATCCATATCAGGTAGCTGGGGAGAACCGGCTTTTTGGTAATCTTCCCCGGAAATTTCCACCTGTAAATCAAACTGCTGATTTAAACCCACTACTGTCTTATTGGTATAGGCTTTTATTTCCAGATTATCCGCAGTTGCTGCTGCGGATAAATTGAGTATTAAAAAAATGATTACAAAAATGTTAAGATTTCTCTTTTTCATGCTTACCAGTCTTTATCCACCCTGGCCCTTCCCTGTGCCTGTGCTCTCTTTTCCTTCATTTTTTCCTGATTTTCCTTTAAAGCTTCCAGAATACGTTCAGCTTCTTCTTTAGAAATTTTCTTTTTTTGTTCCTGAGATTGCTGTTCCTTTTTTTCTTGCTGCTGCTCCTGATCTTCATTCTGCTGCTGTTGTTCCTGCTGTTCCTGCTGTTCCTTTTGGTCTTGTTGCTTATTCTTCTGCTGCTGTTGTTGCTGTTGCTGATTCTGCTGTTGGGCATTTTGCTTTAATTTGTTGCGTACAAATTCCAGGTTATATTTGGTGTCTTCATCCTGGGGATTCAACTTCAATGCCTGTATATAAGCCTGAATACTCTCGGCCAGCTTTCCGGATCTATACAAAGTATTGCCCAGGTTATAATAGGAATTAGCCTGAAGATCAATCTGCTGGGAATCCAGGGATTTATAATAAGCTTCCATGGCCTTATCATACTTTTTTTTCTTGTAGTTAACATCACCTACATTAAACTGTATTTCCGGAGAAGCCGCATTATTTAATAAGGCATCCTGGTATTTATTCTCTGCCTGGTCGTACTTTTCTTCTTGATACAGTAGGTTTCCTTCTTTAACTTTTCTTCTAGTAGATTGGGGAAAAATCATTCCCGGTATTAGCAAAAAAAATATCCCATAAATAATATTTCTACATTTCATAACATCTCTTTTTTAATAATATACATATTTTAAAACTAAAAACAATTCCTTGCCTATTCAAAACGTCCCTTCCAGGCTTTTCTCACTTTTTTCTTTTCTGAAAGCATAAGTTCAGAAATCAACAAAATCAATACAAAACCAATTAAAGGCTGGAACCTGTCTTCAAACTGAGTATACTGTCTGGAGGAAAGAGATTTTTTTTCCATTTTAAGAATATCTTCATAGATCTTATCCAGTTCCGCTTCTCCCTGAGATGCCCGGTAATATTTCCCGCCGGTTTCCAAGGCTATTTTTTCCAGACTGAGTTCATCAAGTTTGGTCATTACTACTTCCCCGCTTCTATCCTTTTTATATCCGGTACGAATTCCCTGTTTATCAAAGACTGGAATAGGAACTCCCTGCCGGGAACCAATCCCCACTGTATAAATCACCACTCCCTGCCGGGAAGCAAGTTTAGCTACATCCAGAGGCTTGCCTATATGATCTTCTCCGTCAGTGATTAAAATCAGGACTTTATGTTTTCTCTCCTTTTCATTGAAACAACTCAAGGACTTCTCCATGGCCCTGGCAATAGCAGTTCCTGGAACCGGCATTATAAAAGGTTCCATGGCATCAAGAAACATTTTAGCCGCACTGTAATCCAGGGTAAGAGGACATTGCACAAAGGCTTTTCCGGCAAAACCGACCAGGGCAACCCTGTCTCCCTGAAATTTATTTATCAGATTACTGATCTCATGCTTGGCCTTCTGCAGTCGATTAGGTTTAATATCTTCTGCCAGCATGGATTCGGAAAGGTCCAGAGCTATAACTATATCCTGCCCTTCTCTTTTTATCTGTTTCATTTTTGTTCCCAGCTGAGGCCGGGCCAGGGCGATTACTAAGAAAAATATAGCTGTAATTAAAATAATTTTTTTTACTATCTGCCTGTGTCTGCTCACCGATCCGGAAAGTTTTTGTACCAGGGGAAGGTTACCGAAAAGTTCCATGGCTTTTTTCTTTTGTCTAAACGCCCAGATAAAAAATAAGACAAACAAAGGAATCAAAATTAGCGCATATAGTAAATATGAGAAAGCAAAGCGAAACATCAATTACCTCTTTATTATTCTCAGGGAATTTTACGAAATTTTGTATGAGCCAATACTAACTCAACCAGCAGTAAGGTTAAGGCCGCCAGAGCAAAATAGTAAAAAAGCTCGGAATACCTGGTATACTCTTTCACCTCAATCTTAGTTTTTTCCATCTGGTCAATATTTTTGAAAATCTGATCTAACCGTTCCCGGTCATCTGCTCTGAAGTATTCTCCTCCGGTCATATCGGAGACTTGCTTTAAGGTTCCTTCATCAATATCGATTTTCATGGGTACATATCTTCTCCCGAAAACCGGATCATCAACCGGATAGAGCGCACTTCCATGTCCGCCTGCACCAATTGCATAAATCTTAATATCAAAAGTCTGGGCCAACTGCGCTGCTGTAAGAGGATCTATCTCACCTTTGTTATTTCTTCCGTCCGTAAGCAGCACTATAACCTTGGATTTTGCCTTACTGTTCCGCATTCTGTCTACTGCTGTTGCCAGCCCCATGCCTATGGCAGTTCCATCCTCAATCATCCCTACTTCAATTTTATCCAGAAAATTCAATAAAATTCCATAATCCAAAGTAAGAGGGCACTGAGTAAAGGCATCCCCGGCAAATATAACCATACCAATTCGATCGTTTTTTCTCCCCTTGATAAAATCCTTAGCATCATTTTTCACCGCTTCCACCCGGTTAGGCTTGATATCCTCTGCCAGCATGGAACTGGAAATATCCAGGCTTAATACAATATCTATGCCTTCAGTTATTACCTCTTCTCCGGTTACCCCTGACTGGGGTTTGGCAAAAGCAATTATCAGTAAGGTTAGAACCAGCAGACGAAGGCTGAACAGAATATGTCGGGCTCGGGCCGGACCGGAACTGTATGCCTTGCGAGCAAAACCCAGGTGGGAAAAACGTAAGGAAGCAGTAATTTTATCTCTGTATTTACTGTACCACCAAATGAGAAGCGGAACAATCAGTAACAGTAATAAAAACAAGGGATTTTCAAAACGGAATATCATTCTCCTCCCTCGGTTTTAACTTTTTTTATGTCTTCCTGAATTTCTTCTGTTTCCTCTTTTCTTTGTTTTTCGGCAACTTTCTCCCTTACCAGGGAATTAGTCTCAAAATCAGGTGATTGAGATGTTTCATTCTGGGTTTCATTTATGGGTAGAACTTTTGTTCTTTCCACAATACTATAAGCCGTTTCCAGAATCTGTTGATTGGTCTCTGACTTCGGAATTACCTTGGCAAACTTAACCATATCGCTGGTATACAATAAATTCTTTATCCCTTCATAAACTTCTTCCTTAATACGGATTTTAGATAATTCTTCCAAAATTTCTGCTGAAGTTCTCTCCAGGGCGGGGATATAATATCTCCCTTCAAAATAAGCCCGGATAATCTCAGAAATTTCTGTATAATATTGCTTTACTTTTCTATTCTTCAGAAGATCGGATTTCTTAACCCTGTCTAAGGCTTCCAGAGCTATCTCATGAGGAGGTCGGGGCGGAGGTGCTTTCCGGGGAATGATTGATTTTCCCTGTTTTTTTCTCTGATACACTAAAAATGCTGAAACTGCAACCAGGAGGATACCCAGCCCCAGTACTGCCCATTTACCCCATGTTTCCCACCATATATAGGGCAGTTCAACCGGTGCTTTTATATCTCTGATATCCCCCTCTTCACTAGGTTTCATGCTCTCTACCGTTATTTCAATCTTTCTGGTTGCCAGTTCTTTATAGGTGGTATCTTCCGGTTCCTTGTATTGTACCATTACAGGAGGAATAATAAAGTCACCTGTGGTAAAGGTAGATATGGTATATTCTGCTTCCGAAATAATCGTATCATCCTCTTTTCTTGGTTTTAACTCCTCATAATCTCGTATCTCAAATCCCCCTAAATTTGCCCCGGTTCCCGGCATTTTTACTTCTATATCCTTATCATGTACTACTTTTACCCGATAATTAATAATATCTCCAATCTTTATCCGGGATTTATCTACTGAAGAGGATATGGCTATTTTCTCCTGGGGAAAAGCATATCCTGATATAAACAGTAAAAAAAACAGAAAAAAAATCATACATTTATTGATACGATATTCCATATTCCTTTTTCGATTAGTTGATACGATCACTGTAAATTTTTACTCCTTCGGTTTTCATCATTCGCTGTATGAGTTCGTTATATTTATTCTGCTGCTTTTCTCTGACCAAATCCTGGGCAACCTGCTGCTTAGCCTCGGAAAAGGGCTTTTGCCTTTTTATGTTTCCTTTTTCATCCTTATCCGCATATTTTTCCTTATTAGCCTTATAATACATTTCCACATCTTCAGGAGTTATATCCATATTTGAAGCTATTTCATTCTCAATATATTTTTGCACCATTAAATTCTTCTTGGCTTGAAAAGTCCCTTCGATCACTTCCTTATTGTTATCCAGTCCCTGTCGTCTGGCCGCATCATAAAAAAGCTCTGTGGCAATATACTGCTTTAAGAATTCCAATTTATCTTCCGGTCTCTCAATTTGAGATCTTATATATTCAGGCAGCTGACTGATCTGATATTTTAAATCTCCGCTGGTAATTTCCCGGTCTCCGATTTTTGCGATTACCGCACCCGGGCGGGAGGAAACAGAATCAGGTTCCAGACTGGCTGCTTCATCCAGTGCCTGTTTTGCATCCTCCGAGCGCTGCAGTCGTTCCAGGCAGGCAACAATACCTTTATTGATTTGGGATTCCAGATTGGTTTGGGGAAATAAATGCTTCACCTTCAAATACTGCGCCAGGGCATTTTCATAATCATGCAGTCTTTCAAAATAAATATTACCCATAATAAAATGAATATTCGCCCGTACCTCATTATCCACAGTATAGGTATCCAGATAATGCTGATACTCATCTACTGCCTGCTGATACAGTTCCTGATTATAGAGAGCATTAGCATACTCCCTCACCTTCTCTCCGGATACTGCTGTTTTTTTTGTCCGGGAACATCCCAGCAGGAGAGTGATAGTTATCATTAAAATAATCAATATTACTATTTTTGATTTTTTCATTTTAACCTCTATATATAGTAATCAGTAATTTTAGCCTTTTATCTTTTCTTTTTCACAAATTTACTCAAAACCCCCTAAATCCCTCCTTCACTTCGTTCAGGACAAGCTCTTATCAGGGGGACTTTGAAAAAGACATCGTCTTAATCTTAATTCATAATTTAAAATCCATAATTCAAAATTTTATAAGCCCTTATACCCTATACCATATACCTTTGCACTTTTCCCTTCTCCATTTTTTTCTTTTATCTTTTTTCTTTTATCTTTATCTTCTGCCTCACCTAAACCGTTTAGCCCTCATTCGGAAAAACTTAATCAAAGGCTCTACATAGGATTGATCGGTGCGAATCATGATTGAATCCACATTCATGGATTTAAAAAGCTTCTCTCTTTTAGTTAGAGAAGCAGAACTCTCATTCTTAAACATTCTTCTAACTTCCGGATCAGAAGTATCCAGCACCATTCTCTCCCCGGATTCAAGATCCTCAAATTCAATAAATCCGATGGAAGGCATATCCAGCTCCCGGGGATCAATGATATGTATAGCTACAATATCATGTTTTTTGTTAACAATTCTCAATTGATTTGCATAATCTTGGGAAATAAAATCAGAAATCATAAAAACCACACTTCTTCTCTGCGCTACCCGGTTTAAATACTCCAGGGACATTCCAATATCGGTCTTTCTGTCTTCCGGTTTAAAATAGAGAAGTTCCCGCAGCAGTCTCAATACATGACTTTTTCCTTTCCTGGGGGGAATGAATTTTTCAATCTTATCAGTAAAAATGATCAATCCGACTTTATCATTATTTTTAATAGCAGAAAAAGCCAGAAGCGCACAGATCTCAACTCCTATTTCCCCCTTCATTCTTTCAAAAGTTCCGAATTCTCCGGAAGAACTTGCATCGACCATGAGCATAACCGTCAATTCCCGCTCCTCTTCAAATATTTTAACATAAGGTCTGCCGGACCGGGCCGTAACATTCCAGTCAATGGTGCGAATATCATCACCTATCTGATATTCCCGTACTTCCGAGAATTCCATTCCCCTGCCTTTGAATACCGAATGATATTCTCCCGAAAATATATCATTAACCAAACCACGGGTGGTTATCTCTAATCGCTTTACTTTTTTTAATATTTCTTTTGGAATCATAGTATGTTTTTAGGGAACCTCTATCTTATTTAATACCTTACGAACTACATTTTCGGAAGTCATTTCCTCGGCCTCTGCCTCATAGGTAATGATGACCCGGTGACGGAGAATATCCATGCCTACAGCCCGTACATCTTCGGGAGTAACATACCCCCTTCTATGTAAAAACGCATGAGCCTTGGCTGTTTTAACCAGGTAAATTGAGGCTCGGGGAGAAGCTCCATAGGCGATAAGATCAACCAAATCATCCAAACCGTACTTGCCAGGATCTCTGGTTGCAAAGACAATATCTATAATATATTTTTCGATTTTAGGATCAATATAGATTTCTTCAACTACATTACGTGCTTTAATAATATCCTGGGGAGTAACCACTGCCTTAACACTGGGTTCGGGACCGGTTGACATTCTTCTCATGATTTCCAACTCTTCTTCCGGAGAGGGATAATCAATAGATAGCTTTAGCATAAATCTATCCACTTGAGCTTCCGGAAGGGGGTACGTTCCTTCCTGTTCAATAGGATTCTGAGTAGCCAGTACTAAAAAAGGATCATCCAGAGAAAAGGTGTTTTCACCTATAGTTACGGTTCTCTCCTGCATGGCTTCCAGCAGTGCAGACTGTACCTTGGCTGGAGACCTGTTTATCTCATCAGCCAGAACAAGGTTGGAAAAAATGGGTCCTTTTTTGGTGGTAAAAGTACCTTTTTTCTGATCAAAAATCAGGGTTCCCACCAGATCTGCAGGAAGAAGATCCGGAGTAAACTGAATACGGTGGAAGTCACTCTTTATTGCAGAAGAAAGTATTCTTACGGTTAAAGTTTTGGCCAGACCGGGTACTCCTTCCAATAATACATGTCCGTTAGAAAGCAGACCGATCAGTATTCTTTCCACCATATACTTCTGTCCCACCACCACCTTAGCAATTTCTCCCGTAATTTTCTCCACAAATGCACTTTCCTTTTGAATTTTCTTGTGAATAACTTCAATATCCTTCTGCATGCATCCTCCTATCAATTATTTTATGGTTACATCATTAAGCTTTACATCGAAAAAACATTTATAATTCATAATTTAACAGAAATAGGTTAAGGTTAAGGTTAAGGTTCACATTAATGAAAATATTTTCTTGTTTTATCTTTTATCCTTTAACTTTTATCTTTTTTATTTTTTCTTAATAATCTTTTTTCGGATTTTCGATTCTCCTGTTTTTTCTCCTCTTTTGCCTTCTTCTCACTGGCAAGATGAGTCTCGAGAATGGTCTCAACCGCAGTGTAGGCTTCATCCAACTCAGCTTGGGTTGCCTTTTTACCGGAAAATTTCACTACATCCGCCTGGGAAAAGAGTGCCTTTGACTTATTTATCAGTTCTTCTTCTAAATTTTCACTGGAAAGCAATTGCATTAATTCGTCTGTAGTGGTTTCCAAAGCGGAAATGCTGTATTTTTCAGACAGATAG
>CAZKMO010000018.1:0-11350 GCA_964554015.1 uncultured bacterium | reverse complement strand
TTGCTATGGAAAATTTTAAAAAAGCTGCTAATTATTTTGAAAGAATAGTAAAAGCTTCATTTTTATCCCCGGAAGAAAGATCAACCTCCTTTTTCAATTCCTTAAGATATTTCTCTTCCAATAGCTGTTCTTCTTTTTGCTCTTCTTCGATACCAATTCTTTTTTTATAAAAATAATATATTCCTGCCCCTCCTATGATTATAATTATCAAAACCGCACCTATCCATATCCAGGGTACTTTGATTTCACCTTTTTCCGGTACAGCGGCAACCACTTCTACTCCCATTCTCTTCGTATTCAAATGATAGGTTTTACCACTCAGTTTATCATCATAGGATACACTTACTGTTTCAACATACCCCATTCCCAGAGATACAGGCTGTAAAATATAAGAAATCTCTTTTATGGCTTTTACTCCCCCTTTGGTATCAACTATTTCATTGGAAGCGGATGAGCCAACAATCTCCAGGTTGGAGAGGATTGGTTCTTCAACTTGATTTATTTCAATATAATCAATATCTCCCTTCCAGGTGAGTCGCACTATTAATCGGGCTGTTCGGTTCAAGGGTATTTTCTTAGGACTAATCAGGGTTGATAGGGTAACTGCAGCTCGCAGTTTAGTCTGCCCCGAATCAGAAGGTAAACCAGTCTGGGCGTATGAAGAACCAATAAGAAATACAAATAAAATAATGTTCTTCATTATTACCTCTTTCTTAATCATTCAACATTTTTTATTTATTCTTACTTAGAACCTGAACAAATGTTCCGTAAAAAATAATATATACAAATTAATTTATCAAGTATTTTTTAAAATTCTTTAATTTTTGACATAAAAAAGAAAATGTTTTATATTATAATATTATTCAAGAATATCAAATTATAAAATAATCAACATGGAGTACCTTCATGTCAGCTAAAAAAGGATTAGACAATTTAAATGTCAAAGCCAGAGAAAAAGAAATTAATATCATAAAATATTTGTTTGATGAATTTGGGGAGCCTGCTTTCCGGGCAGTGCAGAAATACCATTTTTCTACCGGGTATCAGAAAGGATTTGAATTATTACATAATCTAATCAGCACCAATAAATTTTCAAAAAATAAATTCTGGGAAGACCCGGTGACCGGAATTAAAAAATTTCTCACCGGTTATTTTCAGCAGCGGGGAGGTAATATGCCCCAAATATGGTCTGAAAATGACACTGTTTATCTCAAAACCGGAGCTGATGTTTTTTGTGTTACAGAAGAAGCGGAAAAAAAGGCCCTGAAATCCCATCAAGATATTTGTAATATTTATTGTCGCTCTTTTGTAGAAGGCCTGATAGGTATTTTTGAAGAAATATGTCCCGGTCTGATTATTCACTTTTATAATGTCAGCTCCCGCCGAGATGAAAAAAGGAGTGACTGTGTAGAAGCATTCCAGGTTAAACATTATTAATTATCAGATAAGGAAATATGTACATTCAATAGGGAAATAATGTCTATAGGAATATTATACGAATCAATTGAGTGGTCCAACCAGCATCTTAGTGATATACTTAACAAAATGAGTATAAAAACAGAACTTATAAACCTGGAAACTGAACCTATTTCCTGGCAGCGTATACTCCAGCACCAGCTCATTATTAACCGATTATTTCCCAGTGCTCCCTTAAGAGGTAATAAAAGAGCCTTAAGAATAGCCGATACTATATTAAAAGTAATTCAGGATCATCACCTACCTATAATAAATTCCCAGGAAGCATATAGGTATGACTGTAGTAAACTGTGCTGTATGCAGGCTTTGCAACAAAAAAATATTCCCGTACCTGAAAGTTTGGCATATTTTTCCTCAGCCGATCTTCTGACGCCGAATACTCTTTCCTATCCCAATGTGTTGAAACCAGATTGCAGTGGACGCTCATTTTTTACCTATATTTTAAATAACCGGGAAGATCTAAAGGTCAGCTTAAAGCAAATCCCTGATCAACCTTTTATAATCCAGGAATACATCAAACCTGTAAAAAAATTTACTACCCGGATAGAGATAGTGGGACAAAATATTATGAGTATACATAAACGCTATTTAGGTTCCGGAGGATTATCAAGTTATCATGCTGGTTCAGCCTTTAAAAAATACCCGAACTGCTCAGTAAAGATTATTCAAACAGCTTTTAAAGCACTAGCCCTATTAAATATCGAAATGGGTAGTGTGGATATCATAGAGAGCAGCGATGATGAATTTTACCTTATTGATATAAATGCAACCTCAAACTTTTCAGAAGATAATGTGGAAATGCTGGGCTTTGATCCCCTTCAAGTAATGGCAGAATATATTCTTAAACGATATTCTTTATTAACAAAAACATATCATTACTGATATTAATTAAAATAAATATACTATCGAATATTATATCAATAGCTTATGGGATTTAAGCCCCTGATCGTAATTATAATTGTATAGATAACTTTCTGATATAAATTTTTATTTTATAATAATAAAAAAGGAGTCAAATAATGAAGAAATATTTTATCTATATGGAAATAATTCTTTTAATGCTTTTGTACTGTTTTCCTTTATCTGCTCAGGAAGGTGTAACGGAACCGGTCAGTTATAAAAAAATTTCTGAGAATCTTTATGAAATTATAGGAGGAAAAGGAGCACAGGGAGGTGCTTACATCGGAGATAACGGAGTACTCATTATTGATGCCAAGATGACCAAAGAAGCAGTGGATCAAACCTTTGCGGAATTGAGAAAAATAACCGATAAGCCAGTCAAATATCTGATAAACACCCACAGTGACGGTGATCATGTAAATGGTAATCAGTATTTTCCCAACTCAGTAATCATTATAGCTCATGAAAATTGCCGAAAAGAATTTTTCCATCCCTCAAGAAATGGTTCTGCTTCCTTCTGGAATAATCCGGAATTGCTTCCTTTTATTCCCTCTCTTACCTTTACCCATAAAATGAATATATATCTGGGATCAAAAATGATCCAGCTATGGTATTTTGGCATTGGACATACCACCGGAGATATTGTCGTCTATTTCCCCCAGGAAAAGACTGCTTTCCTGGGAGATCAGATATTTCTGAACCGCCCCCAGCTTATTCATTCCTACAAAGGTGGGAATTCCTTCCACCATGTGGAAACCTTGACCAGAATGCTGGAAACCCTCAATGCGGAATATTTCTGCAGCGGACACAGCCATATGACAGACCGGGCCGGAATCAGGGAGCATATCAATATAATTCAAGGATATCAAGACAAGGTAAAAAATCTAATTAAAGCCGGAATGTCCAGAGAGAGGATAATTAAGGAATTTATGGATAATGAAGATCGGTTGATCAATACCATCTATAATGAAATAGAGGATAATTCTGATGAAGTCCAAAAATAAGATGGAAAAAGTATACCTGGCCAACCGAAAGGAATGGCGAACCTGGTTAGAGAAAAACCATGCTCTATCTTCCGGGATTTGGCTCATATTTTACAAAAAGCATACGGATAAGCCTGTTCTTGAATACGATGCTGCTGTTGAAGAAGCACTCTGTTTCGGATGGATAGACAGCATTATAAAAAAATTGGATGCTGAACGTTATATGAGGAAATTCACTCCCAGAAATTCACCCAGTTATTGGTCAGATATAAATAAAAAACGGGTTGAAAAAATGATAGAACAAGGAAAAATGACTGCTTACGGAATGAGCAAAATACAAACTGCTAAAAAAACCGGAAAATGGTATAAATCCCCCCGTCCGAATATTTCATTTGAAATACCAGAGGAATTCAAACAAGCCTTAAATAATAATCCTGAGGCAAAAAAATTTTTTGATACCTTAGCCCCTTCTTATAAGAAACAATACCTGGGCTGGATTTCGACAGCCAAACGCCAGGAAACCAGACAAAAAAGAATAAAGGAAGCAATCAGTCTGCTTACCAGGGGAGAAAAGCTGGGATTAAAATAATATATGATTATTTTTTCCTAATTTCCTACTCATATAAAGGTAAGTCCGATTGACACAAGAAAAACTCTTAAATCATAAATCGTTAATCGATATTCAAGTGTTGACTGCAGGAATTGGAATCCTTTATAGTTATAAAAAATAACCTGACTCTTATTTTATACTAATTACCTTGCCTACTCCCATGGGTATATAATTCACTCCAAATTTATCTTTAAACACATGTATAGCCTGATCACCTGTACAATGAGTGGCACCGCATTTCTCTACCCCCAGGATTTTAAAACTTTCAGCAATCTTTTCCACCTGTTCTTTAGAATGCTGCCCGAGATGAAATCCTCCCATAACCAGGTATATTTTCTTATCCCAAATATCTTTAGCTTTTTTTACAATTTTTACAATTCCGGGATGTGAACATCCCGCAATAATCACTAATCCTTTACTCGTATTCACTATCAGGGATTGCTCATTGACCGGTCCTTGTATTTCACCGGTCAGATACATATTTTCACAAATTTGTATTGGTTCATTTACGGAAATAGGATCCGCTCCTTTTAAGGAAATTTCCCGATTAAATTCTTGAGGAAAAGAATGAGGGTAGTAGACTTTTACGGCATTATTAGTATCCAACACTGTCATAAGACCACCGATATGGTCGCGATGTATATGAGACAGCACAATAAGATCAACCTTTCGGAGATTAATATCAAGTTGCTTAACATTATGCATGAGAATTTCGCCGTAGGTTCCGGTATCAAATAAAACTGTTTTTTCTTTAGACTCAATAAGACAGGAGAAGCCCCAATCCGATTTGGTATCTGGCAAAAATATATAATTATCATAGAGAATGGTAATAGTGATTTCCGAGTTTGCTTCCTCCCCTATTCCGGAAATGGGGAAAATTAATACAACTAAAAATAAAAAAATTATAATTATTTTCATATCTCTCTCCTTATAATAAATAACCTCAACAATCTAGGCATTTGTTCTAAATAATTCAATAAATAAATATTTCTAAACATTCGTCTCTATACGATTCCAGCCATAGGCAAAGAAAATTTAATCGGCAAAAATAATTTTTTAAACCGGCAATTTTTGCCGAAAATAGCTAACTATTACTTATAAATTATCTGTATAAAATATTGTCTATACTCAACTTGTAACTATTTTTATCCTGCGGTATACCATTTGCCTAATCTAGCAATAGTTAATTAAGGAGAAGAGCAGGATAAAAAAGGTTATAAGGAATGAACAAAACTAAAATAATCCTACAATGTCTCTTAATAATTATAATACCAATCCTAACTGCCCGGGGAGAGCAGCTCACTAAATCTATCCATTCTAATCAATATTTTATAAAGGATCTTGATGGTGGAACGCAAATAATCAATATGTCTGACTTTGGAAGATTAACCCAAAAAGGATATCCTGCTCTTCCCTCAAAAACTTTTTTTATCCAACTTCCCCACGGGGCCAGGGTAAAACATATTGATATTACTCCCGGCTCCAGCCATATAATTCCCGGACATTATAACCTTAAATCTGCTGATATCCTTTTCCCTTTAGATAGTAATGAAAAACAGATTTCCGAAATCATTCAAGACCATCTAATTAAAAAGAAAGCAATCTACTCAAAGAATAAATTTTATCCTGAATCAATTGCTGAAATTTTAAACCCGGATCTTACTGATAATAATGTAGTAATCAGAATTCGATATACGCCTATTCAATATAATCCGGTAGAAAAATCCTTGAAAATCGTAGACAAGATTAATGTAAGGGTTGACTATTCCAGCGAGAGTTTCTTAATAAAATCCTCAGTTACCAATAAATATGAAAACAATATTACCACCACTACCTCATTATTAATCATCTCTTCAGAAACAGTAAAGCATATTGTTGAACCTTATATGGTATGGAAAAAATGTTTGGGTATCAAAACCGAATACATCAGTTTTGAATGGATAGAAAAAAATGAGCAAGGAAAAAACCAAGCTGAAAAAATTAGAGAATTTCTAAAAAAGAAACATTCTAGCGAAGGGCTCGAAAATGCCCTCCTCATAGGTGATTCCAAAATTTGTCCTATACAGTATTTGTATCCAAATCCGGATGATCATTCCTACTCGGGATGCATTGCCTCAGATTTTTATTTTTCTAACCTCAGCTCTGACTGGGATACAGATGGTGATAAACATTTAGGTGAATTTGAACAGGATAATGTAGACTGGCTTCCAGAAATGAATATAGGAAGAATTCCCTGGAGTGATTCCATTACTGTTCAAAATGTACTTAACAGAATCACTGCCTATGAAAAAAATCATGGTTCCTGGAAGAATAATGCTCTGCTTCTGGGGAGTATCACCAATTTCAAAAATGAAGACAACCAAGGATACCCACTCAGAACCGATGGTGCCTATTTGATGGAAGTGTTGAAAAATGATGTATTCAATAATAGTCTTTCCACCACCATGTATGAACAAGAAGGAATCAAACCATCCCAACTTGACTCTGATTTACCTCTGAATAGTCAAAATATCATTACCAACTGGTCCAGCGCAGAATACGGGTGTATCACCTGGTGGAGTCATGGCAATACCGAATCAGCTGAGAGAAAATGGTGGCTGGCAGACGACGGGGATAACATTCCGGAAAGCGGTGAAGTCAGACAAAAAGCTTTCTTGCATATTTATAATATTCCTGCTCAATTGAATAATAATCCCGTAATCTTTGCCAACGCCTGTCATATAGGTGCCTTTTCTCCGACCGGTTTAGGCAGAAAACTGATACAGCAGGCAAGTACGGCCATTGTGGCAGCTTCTGGTACGGCCTGGTGTTCCATGGGATGGAATGATATCAATGCGGGGGGAAGCAGCACTCTATCATACTATTTCTGGGAAGAATGTATTAAGAATGAAAGATCTTTGGGTGACGCTTTAAAATCTGCCAAAATAAGATATCTGCAAAATTATAATGATAGTTGGTATCATTTGAACAATATATATACATTCAATCTTTTTGGAGATCCCACTTTAAAAATTTCCCATGAAGAACCTTTGTATGGATCGGTTTCAGGTAAAGTATTATCGAATACAGATACAAGTTCCATTTCTGGTATAGATGTAACCATCCCCGAATTAAACAGAACGAGCCTGACTGACCCTGAGGGAAATTTTACCTTTGACTATATGCCGGAAGGAGAATATCATATAGCTGTATCTTCCCCTACCTATGAAATGGATAAAACAATAGTTGTGCAAAAAGGTGAAATAATTAGGACAGAATTACATCCCATACCGAATACTGAATCCCTTACGGTTACGGATTCAACCTGTAATGTCATACTTCAGGAAGGTGAAAATAAAATTGCTGGTCTAACCCTTATCAATAACGAAAATAATACTATTACCTATAACCTTGCTTATGAAAGGGAAAATAATCCTTGGCTTACTGTTGCTTCTTACTCAAATCCCTGCCTTATAGAACCACATTCCTCAGATACATTATTATTTCAGATTTCTACTGATACGCTTGACCAAGGAAAATATAATACTTCTATAGATATATATACAGATACCTGCTCAACTCCCTGTATAACCGTCCCCATTAATCTCACTGTTATTGATACCATACCACCCGCTCCTATTGATGATCTTATTTTTACCCAGATATCAACAGGTGATTCAGTGAAACTTTGCTGGACAGCACCAGGAGATAACGGATCCTCCGGAATCGCAGAACAATATGATATCATTCTGAGTAAAAATCCTTTTCAAAATTCAAACAGTCAGGATATTAAATATGTAAATCATACCCTTATTCCCCAAGCGGGAAAAAGCGCTGAACATTATATTATCCCGGAAAATGATTTTAGAAATTATCCCTATATAGCAATTCGAACCTGGGATGAAGCAGGATTATATTCACTTTCCAATGAAATAGTAATATCAACCACTGCCCTTGATTTAAATAATGATTGGGGTTCTATCCCCAGAAATTTTGTACATCAGAACTATCCCAATCCTTTTAATCTTGAAACAACTATCGAATTCGGACTTTCTAAATCTAGCAAGGTAAATATAATGATCTTTAATGATCGAGGACAAATTATTGAACATCTGATTAACAATAAATTCATGAATCCCGGAAAACATACAATTACCTGGAATGGTAGCAACAGTAACAATACAGTATTACCGAGTGGATTATACCTCTATAAGATTTCTATCAATGAACAGGTGTTTGTGAAAAAAATGACCTTAGTCAAGTAATATCCTTTGCAACTGAATAGATCATTAATAAAAAAAGGGCTGCCCTAAGCAGCCCTTTTTAATTATCCAAAATTAGCAACCATTATTTCAAAAGCATCATCTTATGTAAACGAGTAAATTCTTCAGTCTGAATTCTGTAGAAATACACGCCACTTGCCAGATCATCCGCATAAAACTCAACAGAATGTCTTCCTGCTGGTTTGTACTCGTTAACCAGTTTTTCCACTACTCTGCCCCGAATATCATAAATAGTAATTATCACATTCTGTGCTCTTGGTAAGTCATATTCGATAATAGTAGAAGGATTAAACGGATTGGGGTAATTCTGTTTCAAGGCAAACTCAGTTGGAATAGAACTGTCATTCTGCTGCACACTGGTTGTATTTTTCAGTACCGAAGTAGTAAATGATTTCACTTTAGCACCGGTTATGGTGCTTTCATACCAGCTGAAGTTTGCATATAATCCCAGATTAGTGTTTGCGGCCACTACAGCTATATAATATGTACTTCCATTATCCAGGCCGGTTAAAGTATAATTGTTTATGTCACCAACCAGTACCACTTCCGGTCTCTTGAAGGAAGCCGGTTCAAAGGCAGCCGCATCTTGGGAATAACATATAATGTAGGCATTGGCATGTTCAGCTTTATCCCAATGTATTGTAACCGATGATTCTGATACCGAATCCAAACTAAATGGTTTCGGTGCTATTCCAGCAGCATAATCAGCGATGGAAAGAGCTTCATAATACTTTCTGTCAAAAAACCTATCAAGCGCATAATCTATCAGAACCGTTATGGTTGATGCGTCTTGAGGTCTCAATTCTGCCGCCCTTCTGGCCTGTAATATATGCTGAGGCACTAATAATCCAGGATTATCAACTCCAACTGAATCCGGAGGAATAGTGGATTTAAATCTTCTGGCATGATCCCTGGTCAATACAGTGAATTTATAATCATGTTCTATACTCGGCTCAATTTCAGTAGCCCGGTTATAATCATTCCAGGTTTCGATCATCACCCAGTTCATGGGCAGAGAATAATTAAATCCATATTCATGCACTTTTTCCCAGGTCAATTCATACACTAAAGTATCCTGACGACTCATCCAGTGATTTTCTGTCTGGGACCAATCTCTATCATCGAAACCTGGCCATACTGCCCCCAGTGCAAAGAGTAGATCTCCGGGTTTGGCCACATAATTCATTCTATAATAAGTAGTATCAAGATAGGTTTCGCCCCAGTTCAATCCCTGGACATCGTCCCAGGTATCATTTAATGTATTCACCCAGGGATACATTACATCCATTGGTTCAAATGCTTCCTTCTCGGTATTATTCCATAAGAGGAAATAATCATTTGGTAAGGTGGTATCACCACAGGAACGGTATTCCGAGGGAGTAATTATTGTATCTTCTACTTCATTATAAATAAATACAGGACGTCTGACTCCTCTTCTCTTACCCCAGTAAGCCGGATGTTCCATTATTTTATTACCGAGGTAGATAAAGTTTGTATCAAGACGATCTTTGGCTCTTTCATTATAGGAGGCTGCAATCTCAAAATCAAATCCTCTATAACTAAATTTCTGATACAGAGAATCTGCCTTGTCCAGTAGATCTTTCAAAGCAGGATTTTCATAAGAATTTTTCCCAAACCAGTCAACCGCAAATCCATCAATACCACTGGCCCAGGCATGCAGTATTTGATATTCGTGCATATCAGAATCATAAGAATCATAGAAATCAAACAGACTGGTATCCGTATGACCACCGAAATAATTCTTATCCCAATATCGCAGGGTTGAATCATTTTCCGCATCTCCGTACCAGGGCTGGTAGCGGGCAATTATTCTTTTTCTGCCTCCCAGAGGAATCATAAAATACATGCCGGCATCCCAGGTCATATCATGTCTACCTTCTTTAAGTTCAATCATTTCTGTTCTGCCGGTAGTCCGGTCAGCATTGCTATCTTCGGTATAATTTCCCTGATTTTTCAAAGTAAAACCATACTGCTGAGAAGGAAGTACAAATTCGATTTGATACTTTGCTGCTGATAACTTATCAAATAAATAATTTCCACGATTATCAGTATAATCAATCTTTACTAATTCTCCGCGGATATTATACAACCTTACCTCAACATTTTCTATCCCGGGCTCTCCAATTTCCTGTATGCCATTTTGATTGATATCCAACCATACATAATCTCCTAAGCTTCCCAAAGTTGAATATACTCCTGCATCCCAGGTTTCATCATTTTCTCCTGGATCAAGAGTGGTGACATCTGTCACTCCGGTAGTTTGATCGGCATCACTGTCTTTATCATTACTACCCTGATTTTTATCACTAAACACAAAACCAACGGGCAATTCAAAAGCAATGAAATAATCACCGGGAATTAGTTTGGTAAAATTATAGTATCCGGGATTTCCTAAATAGGTTGCCGTGGTGGTTTTTTTAACAAAAGCACCATCATCTCCATTGGGTTCAGCCTTGCCATCTCCATCTGTATCCATATAAAGAAATACTTCAACCCCATTAATACCTAATTCATTACTATCCTGAATGCCATTTCTATTAAGATCTAACCAGACATAATTACCAAATGAGGCATACTGGATCATACCTGCATCCCAGGAATTGTCTGTCTCACCCGGACTTAAATTTGTAACAACTGTTTTACCGGTAGTTACATCCGCGTCACTGTCTAAGTCATTATCTGATCCCTGATCCTGAGGACTAAAAAAGTAATTAATGGGAAGTATAAACTCAACCAGATAATTTCCCGGGTTGAGATTCTGGAAATTATACAAACCACTGCTATTAGTTGTTTTCTGGGCAAAATAAGTGGATTCTCCTTGTCGGTATAAACGAACTGTAACATTTTCGATACCAGACTCACCCTGATCCTGTATTCCATTCATATTAGTGTCATACCAGACATAATTACCTAAGGAAGCAGGAGGCTGATTGATTCCGGCATCCAGGGTTGTATTGATTTCACCGGCGGAAAGACTGATAGTACTGGTCTTACCGGTGGTTTTATCTGCATCACTGTCCTTGGCATCGTCTCCACCCTGATTCGGATTACTGAACTCATACCCGGCCGGGAGATTACTGAACTCAACATAGTAGGTG
>CAZKMO010000017.1:0-34683 GCA_964554015.1 uncultured bacterium | reverse complement strand
ATCTCTGCCTTCAGCAACAATGTAGCCTTTACTGCCAATTTTTCTTTGCAAGCTAACCAACACTTTTCTGACCTGGGGGACTTCACACACCGGCCCTACCGCTCTGTCAATCTCAGGTGTTCTTATTTTATTAGTAATATCTTCTTGATCAAGAAATACCTTCATACCGTTTTTTGTTTGTTTTATGCTGATTTCGGTTTCATCTGCTGTTTTCCCGATGGAAACTGAATCATCCAAGGCTATGTTATTTCTTAATATTTTTACTGCCATAGCTCTGTACATAGCTCCTGTATCCAGGTACAGCCAATGTAACTTGTTGGCAATTATGCGGGCGGTGGTACTCTTACCCGACGCTGCTGGTCCGTCTATGGTAAGGATAAAGTTATTATTTTTTTTCACTATTCAAACCAGTTTTTTTATAAAGCATGGTAATTTCATGGGATCGTAAATTTCTCCATTCTCCCTGCTTTAAACCCTGGGTGGTTAAACCCGCAAAAACAGTTCGATTCAGGCTGATTACCGGATGATTTATTTTTTTCATCATCCGTTTAATTTGTCTTTTTTTACCTTCATGGATAATAATTTCCAGCAAACTTTCTTCAGATTTTCTTTCCCGTATTTTTACCTGAGCCTTGACATTTTCCCTAATTCCAATATCCACTCCTGAGGTTAATTTTTTTACATCCTCATCGGTGATAAACCCCTGCACCCGAACTTTATACATTTTATCAATTTCATATTTGGGATGAGAAAGACGGTAAGCTAAATCACCGTCATTAGTTAAGAGAAGAACTCCGGTGGTATCATAATCCAGTCGACCTACCGGAAAGACACGCTCTTTGATATCCACATAATCAATCACCAGCTTTCGGTTTCTTTTATCCTGGAAAGAGGTAATGGTATTATCCGGTTTATTTAGTAATATGTACCGATATTGGGTGGGAATCTTTAATACTTTATTGTTCAATTTGATTATGTCTTTTTGGGGATTGATGGTAACTCCTAATTCATCCACAGTTTTTCCGTTAACAGTTATTTTACCTTGTTTAATGGGAATATTTGCCTTTCTTCTGGAAGTTAATCCACTTAAGGCTATGTATTTATTTAATTGCATAAGGTTTTAATTATATTTTATTCTTCTGTTAGTTTTTCAGCTGTATTATCATCATCATTATCCTGATTATTTTCATTGGTATCTTTTATGACAATATTTCCGTCCTGGTCCACACTGGCTGATTCAAAGACTGTCCTATGGTCATCCGGGAATTTATCTTTTTCTTCTAATAATTCTTCAATTTCTCGGGGCTTTGGTAATTCATCTATAGAGTTTATGCCAAAATATCGTAAAAATTCTCTCGTGGTTTTATAGAGTAAGGGCCTTCCCGGACCTTCTCCCCGGCCGGATATGGTAATCAGTTTTCTTTCCAGAAGAGTTTTCAAAACGCCACTTGAAATTACCCCCCGTATAGATGAAATTTCATTATTTGAAATTGGTTGTTTAAAAGCAATAATGGAAAGAGTTTCTAAGGCTGCTGATGAAAGCCTGGATGCACTTCGTCTTTTAAATAATTCTTTCACCCATTGGGAATAACTTTCATGAGTGACAATTTCATATCCACCCGCAATCTGAATAATTTTGATAGCCCTATTGGTCTGACTATACTCATGATTTAACTGATCTATGACTTTTTTTATTTGGGTTGTAGAAGTGTGATCAATAATTGATTTGATTTGGTTGATAGTGAGGGGCTCATCGGAAGCAAATATCAATGCTTCTATAATCTTTTTTAATTTATCTATATCCAATAAATCCTGTTTTATCTTTTAATAATCCATAATTCACCAAAAGATTCCGCCTGTTGAACAATAATGTGCCGGTTTTTAATTAGTTCCAGAATAGCAATGAAGGTAACAATAATGACTAGTCGCTCCTTAATCCGGTGTATAATATCTGAGAAAGCTAAACGTTTTTTACCCTTTAATTGTTTATTTAAAAAATCAATCTGATCATCCACGGTCACAGAAATGGTTTGGACTTCATGAACAGTGATTTGGGGAGCATTATCAAGCGCAGTTTTAAAAGCCTTTAAAAGATCAAAAAGAGAAACATCTTTTAAAAGCTCTTCATTGGAAACCTCTTGCGGGTGAGAATAGGCTTTAGTCCAACTGAAATTTAAGTGAGGATAAAACCTGCGCTGTCTTTCCTCAATGGTGGTTAAGGATTCTGCAACTTCTTTGAAGCGTTTGTAATCCAATAGTTTTCGTACCAGTTCTGCTCTGGGATCCTCTTCGGTTTCTTCTTCCATATACTCTTCTTGGGGTAGCAGCATTCTTACCTTTATCTGGATTAAAGTGGCTGCCATAAGAATAAACTCTCCAGCAATTTCCAAATCCAGTTCTTTCATCAATTCAATAGCTTCAAGATATTGTTCGGTAATTCTGGCAATAGGTATGTCATAAATATTGACCTCTTCGCGTTTTATCAGATAGAGAAGTAAGTCCAAAGGACCTTCAAAAAAGGGAAGCTGGACCTTATAATTGTCTTTTTCTTGTATGGTATCAACTCTCATATTTCAACCAATTTTCATAGCCTTATGAACCATTTCCATGGTTTTTTTTGCTTCTAATCTGGCTTGATTATCGCCTTCTGCTATAATTTTTTCTACTTCTTCCCGGTGAGATTCATAATAGGCTCTTTTTTCTCGAATGGGTTTGATTTTTTGAGCGATTTTTTCAGCAACATCTTTTTTATGAGCAACACAGCCTAATTTCCCGGTTTCACAGGTCTGTTTAATTTCATCAATATTTTCCGGAAAAAATATTTTATGGTAGGCATACACCACACAGCCCTCAGGATTCCCGGGATCAGTTACTTTTATTTTTTTAGGATCTGTATAAGCGGTCATAATTTTTCTTTGTATGATTTCAGGAGGATCTGAAAGATAAATCGTATTATCCAGGGATTTACTCATTTTTTTATTATCCAGTCCGGGGAGCCGGGGAGATTTGGTTAATAAAGGTTTCGGTTCAGGAAATACTTCCCCATATAAACTGTTAAATTTTCGAGCAATCTCTCGGGTGATTTCAACATGCGGAACCTGGTCTTCACCTACGGGCACATAGTGGGCGCGATACATTAATATATCTGCAGCCTGCAGAATTGGATATCCCAAATGACCATAGGACATATTACTTTCCAGGCCCAGATTTTGAGCCTGTTCTTTAACGGTTGGGTTTCTCTGCAATCTTGGAACAGTGACCAGCATGGAAAACATGAGGTGCAACTCTGCATGTTCCTTTATATGTGATTGAATGAAGATAGGACTTTTTTGGGGATCCAAACCGGCACTGAGCCAATCAATGACAATTTCGATACTGTTGTCTTTTATTTTATCAGTATGATTTAAATCAGTGGTAAGCATATGCCAGTCTGCAACAAAATGAAAGCTATTATAGGTATCTTGTAAATTAATCCAATTTTCAAGTGCTCCAACATAATTTCCCAGATGAAGCCTACCAGTGGGTCGCATGCCACTCAATATCCGTTTTTTCATTTCCCTCCTTGGTTAATCAGACATAAATAAATATGGTTTCCAGCGTTCATCCGGTACACCGATCAGGTGTTGGACAAAAAATAAATAGCCTGGTTTTTTGGGTCTTCTACGTAGAGGCATATTCGCTTCTTCCGGAGTTCTGTTACCTTTTTTTCCATTACATTCCATACAGGCACACACTAAATTTTCCCACGTATCTTTACCGCCTCGATCCTTTGGTATTACGTGATCAATGGTAACCGATCCGTTTGCAGATCCGCAATACTGACAGATATGTTTATCCCGTTTAATTATATTTTTTCTGGAGAGAAGTATTCTCTTACGTTGAACTTTGATAAACTTGGATAACCTCACAATACTGGGCAAGGGTATAGACATACTAATAGAATGAACAACATAATGATTTTTTGCTATCATTTCTGCTTTTTCTAAAAAAAGCAATATTATTGCCCTTCGAGCTGTGCATACATATATAGGTTCATAGTTTTGGTTAAGAACTAGTACCCTGGAGTTCAACATCTAGAAACACTCCCAAATTATTTATTCGTAAAAGTTAAGATAAAATAAAAAAATAATCAAGTGATTTATATTTTTTTTTATTATTAAAAAAAATTCTTATCCTTGACAAAGTATATAATATCGACTATATTCTTACACAAGTTTGTCTATTATATTAGTATGAAGAAGATCATTCTTGTCAATTTTAACTTATTGTTTTATCTGGTAATTATATATGAATGACCATAGTGTAATATCTAGAATATTAAACTTGAAAAAGAAAAAAAATGCCTTAATTGTTGCTCACAATTATCAAATAGATGAAATTCAAAAAATAGCGGATTTTTTAGGAGATTCTCTGGGATTGGCCCGTAAAGCTGCTGATATTGACAGCTCCTTAATTGTTTTTTGCGGAGTACGGTTTATGGCTGAGGCTGCTAAAATAATTGCCCCTGATAAAACTGTTCTTTTACCAAATCAAGATGCGGTTTGCGATATGGCTAAAATGATAAATGTTGATGGCTTACGGAAATTAAAAATAATGCATCCGGAGGCGAAAGTTGTAACGTATGTTAATTCTCCTTCTGCCGTTAAAGCAGAATCAGATGTATGCTGCACCTCGGCAAATGCGGTAGAAATCGTTAAGAATTTGGATTCAGAAAAGATTATTTTCACTCCCGATAAAAATTTAGGTTCATATGTAAAGCGGTTTGTTAATAAGGAAATTATTCTCTGGGACGGTTACTGCTATGTACACCAACAAATCAGCAAAGATCAGGTTTTGCAAGCCAAGAAACAACACCCTGATGCCGTGTTGATAGTACATCCGGAATGCAATCCAGAGGTGATTGATCTTGCTGATGAGGTTCAATCTACAGGGGGAATGTTGACTGTGGTCAAAGAATCCTCTTCCCCAGAGTTTATTATCGGCACCGAAGAAGGAATGGTACATAGATTACGGAGAGAATTTCCCCGAAAAATATTTAATTCAATACTAACCCCTCGTATTTGTACTGGCATGAAAAATATTACCTTAAGTGATCTTTATCAATCCTTAGAACATGAAAAGAACGAAGTTGTTCTTTCGGGGGAAATAATTTCCAAGGCAAAAAAATCATTGGATAGGATGTTATCTTATGTCTAATCATAAGATAGCAGTAGCAATGAGTGGAGGAGTTGATTCATCTGTAGCCGCAGCTTTATTAAAAAATAAGGGATATGATATTGTTGGTCTTACAGTTAAATTTTATAAAAGAAGAGAAAATTTCAGTTTTCCTTCTTGGGCTGATATTAAAAGTGCTGAAAAAGTATGCAAAATTTTACATATACCCCATATATTAATAGATTTAAAAGATAAATTTAACAAAAATGTTATTGACTATTTTGTTTCAGAGTATTTATCCGCCCGTACCCCCAATCCCTGTGCTATATGTAATCAAAAAATAAAGTTTGGTATATTATTAAAAGAAGCTGAGAAAATGGGTTGTGCGCTTTTAGCTACTGGTCATTATGCAGTAATTTTTCTGGATAAAAAGACGGGTAAAGCTAAACTAGGCAGAGGAAAAGATCCGGGTAAAGATCAGTCTTATTTTTTAGCCAGAGTACCTTCGCAGAAATTAGATAAAATATTATTTCCAGTGGGAACATTTTCTAAAGTAAAAATAAGAAAATTAGCTAAAAAATTTGATTTACCGGTGTACAATTCCAAGGAAAGTCAGGAGGTATGTTTTATTGGAAATGGAAAAATTTCGGAGTTTATTGAGCAGTATAAAAATATTGAATTAGATAAAGGGTATATCAAAAATTTTGCGGGAGCAATAGTTGGAAGGCATAATGGTATAGCCGGGTTTACTATTGGGCAGAGAAAGGGAGTTGGAGTAGCAGTAGGGAAACCGGTTTTTATATATAGAATAGATCATAATGCAAATGAAATATATGTAGGGGAAGAAAAACATTTATATAAAAAAAGATTCCTCGGTACCAATCTTTTTTGGCTTCAAGATAAAAAGCCAGTGCCTTCGGTAAAGGTAGAAACCAGAATACGATATGCACATTCTCCTGCGGCTTCCAAGATAATCCTCAAGGATCATAACAGGGTGGAAGTCAAATTTAAAAAATCGCAGAGAGCGATTACTCCAGGTCAATTGGCAGTATTTTACCAAAAGAAGCTAGTGGTTGGTTCAGCCTGGATTGAAAGTGTCTTGGATTAATCCCTATCTATATGTATGTTTCTTAAAAGGCGAGCCCCGGTCCTTAATAATTATTAAAGACCGGGGTATAAGAAATAGGAGGGAGAAGTGAAGAAATAATTCTAAATATTTATACTGGGAATAGTTAAAAAAGTTTCAATTTTTTTAATGGGGAGGAATTTATGTATCAATTAGGCAAACTTGAAAGTACTCTTTCAATGAATGCTGCCGGATTAAAAAAATCAGTGATCAGGGAACTGTTGAAGTTAACCCAAAAACCGGGTATAATTTCTTTTGCCGGAGGATTGCCCTCACCAGAGACATTTCCGGTTAAGGAAATAGCAGAATTATCCAAAGAAGTAATTCTACGAGACGGAGAATGGGCGTTACAGTATGGTCCTACCGAAGGAGATCCCAGATTAAAAAAGGAGATTGTAAAAATAATCAAAAAAGACGGGGTTGCAGTGGATCTGGAAAATATTTTAATTACCAATGCTTCTCAACAAGGTTTAGATATTATCGGAAAAGTTTTTTTGAACAGAAATGACCCCATCATTGTTGCCAGGCCTTCCTATGTGGGAGCCCTGGGAGCTTTCCGGTCTTATGGAGCTCGGTTTTTCGGGGTTGAACTTGATGATGAAGGTATTCAACTGGATGTCCTGCGCCGAAAACTAGAAGAAATGAAGGGTAGGGCTGAATCTCCGAAATTTATTTATGTTGTACCGGATTTTCAAAATCCAGCCGGGGTTACATTATCATTTGAACGGAGAAAGGAACTATTAAAAATTGCCCATGAATATCAGATCTTAATTATAGAAGATACCCCTTACCGGCAGTTACGGTATGTTGGTGAAAATCTGCCTTCTCTTTATCAGCTTGATAAGGGGAATGGGTATGTGATTAGTTTGTATACTTTTTCAAAGATCCTGTTTCCGGGTCTTCGTCTGGGATGGATACTCGCTTCCAAACCAATTATTGATAAGTTTGTAATAGTGAAACAGGCAATGGATTTATGCACACCATCTATTACCCAGGCAATTGCTTATGAATATTGTAATCGAGGATTGCTCGATTCACATATAAAGGATAATATTGCTTTATACAAAAAGAAAAGAAAAGTCATGTTAGATGCTCTGGAGAAATACCTGCCCAAGGATGAGGCCATAACCTGGACAAAACCGGATGGGGGCCTTTTTCTATGGGTACAATTACCCGAAGAAATTGATGTAGAAGCTATGTTTTATAAAGCAGTTGACAGAAAAGTAGCCTATGTAATTGGCACAGCTTTTTATTCTGATGAAGGCGGTAAAAATGCTATGCGGTTGAATTTTTCCTTTCCTTCCGAGGAGGAAATAATAACTGGAGTTAAAAGGTTAGCTGGAGTAATTGAATCCTTTTTAAAGGGATAAAACATATTGAAAATAAATATAAGAAAAACCTTGCAATATTGTTATAATTTTACTAATTTTCACTTTTAATTATGATATATTAATATGATAATAAAAGGCTTATATGTAGCAAATGGATCACTTTAAGAAAAAATCAATGCTGGCTAAAGGATCAATGATATTCATTTTCTTATCCTTAGCCATCATGTTGGGGATTCTCTTCTGGACCACTGAAAGTGAAACCTGGGATTATTTTAAAAATTTTAACTTATATTATATCCCGATTCTTTTATTATTAGCATCTTTGAAATGGGTTATCGATGGAATGGCTTTTGTTTCCATGGCTAAACATAGTGCTCATTGCAATCTAAGTATAAAAAGAGCTACTTTAATCCGCCTGGAGAGTAATTTTGTAGGAAGTGTAGTGCCGGTTCTGGTAGGCACAGTATCAATGCATGCCTATCTACTTCACAAGGAAAAGATGCCGACAGGGGAAAGTATAGCTATAACTGCTTTACGGGCAATACTGCCGATAGTGATTTTTTTATTTAACATACCCATCTTCTTTGTCATAAATACCGGTCTTTCCGGAGATCAATTTTTTACCAGTTTATTAAAAGTTGTTACCATACCCATACTATTAATTATTGCTTTTATTTTAATCACCTTATTTTATCCCCGCAGTATTAAAAACATAGCTTCTTCTATTGTGAGAAAGTGGAGTAAAATAAAGTTTGTTCATGTTGATCGTATACTTTCCATTGAAGAAAAACTTTTTAAGGAAATTGATCATTTCAGTAAAATTTTTCTTCTTTTTTTGAAAAAAAGAAAGCTTACCCTTATACTTGCTACCTTTTGGATACTATTTTCATTCATTATTGAATTTTTTATTGCCGTAGCCATACTAAAGGGATTTGGTTTTGATCCTCCCATAATAAAGTGCTTAGCTATTCAGTTTTTAATAAGGCCAATTATTTATTTTGCTCCTTCTCCGGGAGGAGCAGGATTCTGGGAATTTACCTATCTGGGAGTATTTTCTATGTATATGCCACATCATTTGATTGGAATATCTGTATTGATTTGGAGAATGCTCATTACTTATTTACCGGTAATAGTTGGTGGGATTTATTTAACCAAAGAATTTCGATATGATAAAAAATTAAGAGAAGTTATGATGGAAAAAGGTAAAATTCCGGATGATGAACTTGATTACAATAATGAAAAAATGAAAAGTAATATTTAGGAATTTTATTATATGAAGGAAATAGTTGAAAAAATAGTAGAGCAGGAAAAAAAGGCGCGGCAACAGGTGGAAGAGGTCAAGGAAGAAGCAAAAAAAATACGTATTGAAGCCGAACAAGAAGCAGATAAAATCATTAATGAAATTCGGGAAAGCTGTAAACAAAAGACCAAGGATCTGCTAAAGCAGGCAGAAAAGGATGCCTTTGCCCAGAAAAAGAAAGAACTGGATAAATCAGTTACTTCGGCAGAGAATATATGGGAGGGGAGAAAAAAAGAAGTTGAAAATACTATTAATGAACTTTTTGCCCTTATAATAGAAAAGGATAAAAGAGTATAGAGTATGGCTTCTATTGGTAAATACGGGCAGATAAATGCTAAAGTACGGGCAATGCGTTCGAATTTGCTGGGGCAAGCTGTTTTTACCAAATTAATTGGTTCCACTGATATCAAAGAATTAATTTCCTCTTTGACGACCACAAGGTTTGCTGGTTTTTGTAATCAAAACAACATCAATCCCATATCTCTGGAGTATTGTATCACTCTTGAAAATGTGGATCAATGGAAACATCTGAGGAAAAATTGTCCTCAGGAAATTGCCAGAGTTATCAATTATTTTATTGAAGAATATGAATTACGCAAATTAAAACACCTGCTGAGATTATGGCATCAAAAAAAACAGCTCGATACTCCCTTATTGCATGAGAAGATCAGATATGATTTACCAGTTTCCGATATTCTCCAATCTGAGAATATTCATCAACTTGTAGAAAAGCTGGAAGAAACACCTTATCAATCCATTTTAGTCAATAGATTATCCCAGTATGATAAGATGAAAACAGTGTTCCCTTTTGAAGTTTCTTTGGATAAGGATTATTATAGTCGTTTATGGAATTTAACCGATTCTTTTGATAAAAGAGATAGGGAAATTTCTAAAAAAATACTGGGTCTTGAAATAGACCTCATAAATTTGGCCTGGCTTACCAGATACAAAAATTTTTATGATGTTTCTTCTGATTCCTTATCAACCTATTTGATACCTAAAGGAAATGATAATAATATTTTTTTTATTCAAAGTATTGATAAAGCTGAGTCAGCTCCGAAGATTGTAGAAAAAATTGTGGGCACCAACAGAATTAAGCAGCTGGGCGGACTTGATAATACTAACAATATTGCTTTTTTTGAAAAAGCACTTACCTCTATTATGCTCTCCCAGGCACATAAAGCATTTACCGGCTTTCCTTTTACCATATCAATTTTATGGGGTTTCAGGGTATTTTTGAAATTTGAAACAAAGAATTTATTTTCAATCATTCAGTCCAAAGTATATGAATTAAATGAAAATGAAGTGTTGCCGTACCTAGTTTTTTGAGGATTAAGATGTTTTCAACTGAAAAAATGAAAAAAATATATATGGTTATTCTGGACAGCGATATCAATACTGTTACTGATTCTATTGTAAAAGAAGGACATCTTCAGTTGGTGGATCCGGGAGATAGTGATAAATGGGTAGGGCAATTATCCCGGGGCAGCAGTCAAGAATCTTCTTCTGGTTTGATTGCAAAGCGGACAAAAATTGAATCCTTACTGGAAGATTTGCAAATTAATATGGCTGAGGACAAGCAGAATATTGAAATAACCGAACAAGACTGGGATTTACTGGTAAAAGAAATAGATGATGTTGATCAGGAAGTGGAAGAATATAAATTGAAACTGGATGAAAAACTGGCCAATATAAACAATTTACAGGATTTAAAAGAAAAATCTCTGGGAATACCATTTTCTGATTTGGGGCTACAAAAAGCAGATAAATATTCCTATTTAAATATTCAAGCCGGTAAAGTTTTTACAAATATGCTGGATACCCTGCGGGGGAAATTAAATTCCTATGTTCATATAATACATCCGGTTGCCACCCTTAAAGATCAAACAGAAATTGTGGTAATTTTTTTACAGAAAGATAGCATGGAAGTCCAGGAGATTTTGGATCAGGTAAATTTTGAACCATTAGCGGAAGGGGAAAAAGAGACTATATCACCTGAAGTATTGGATAATATTGACAAAAAATTACAGCAGGCTCGGGAAGACTATACTGCTTATAAAACTAAGTTCATACAGATAGCTAATAAACATAAAAACTTTCTCATTTCTGCTTTGTTCAGAATAAGACGGGATATCATCAAAAAAAATATTGTCCAATACACCCGAAAGACAGAAAGGACCTATCTTTTATCCGGATGGATTCCTCAAAAATACAGTCATATCTTTGTGAGTATGATCTATCGGGTAACCCAAAATCGTTGTATTATTGAAGAACAGCTCGCTGATCAAATAGCATCGGTTAAAAATGGGAAAACAGAGGTTCCGGTGCAAATGAGTAATCCTGCTTTTTTCAAGCCCTTTGAGATGTTAACCAAGGCCTATGGGATCCCTGCCTATGCAACAATTGATCCCACTCCCATACTGGGGTTAAGTTTTCTTTTCATGTTCGGCATGATGTTCGGTGATGTGGGACACGGATTGATTCTCAGCCTGGCAGGTGGTTTTATGATCTGGAAATCAGCTAAAAGATCTTTACAGCAATCCGGATTACTTTTGTTGTATGCCGGTATTGCTAGTGTGATTTTTGGCTTTCTTTTTGGCAGTGTTTTTGGCTTGGATAATCTACTTCCCACCCTCTGGCTGAGGCCTATTGATTCTATTAACCGGCTTTTTAGAGTTGCCATATTTTTTGGCATAGGAATGATCACCCTTTCCATAGTGATCAATATGATCAACTTTTTTAAAAAAGGTGATTTTTTACATATCATTTTTGATAGAGCCGGCCTTTTAGCCATCATTGTGTACTGGTGCGGAATTCTGGTAGTATCCCGGATGGTTACTCCGGATGTAGAGAGGTTGCCTTTTATAATTCCTTTAATTTTAATATCCGGCATTTTTCTTTTATTTATCCGGGAACCTTTACTTTATCTTTTACAGGGGAAAAGAAAGCTTTTCCCAGAAGGGATTTTTTCCGGTATCATGGGTGGAGCTATAGAATTATTGGAACTGGTTTTGGGATTTTTAGCCAACACCATTTCATTTATCCGTGTAGCTGCTTTTGGACTTGCCCATGCGGGTTTATTCATGGCTATTTTTGCCTTATCGGATGCAGTACAAGATACGGCAGGAGGAATTATTTCATATTTTGTCTTGATATTGGGGAATGTTATCATAATTTTACTGGAAGGTTTAATTGTATCAATTCAGGCAGTGCGACTTGAATTTTATGAATTTTTTGGTAGATTTTTTAGACAAAGTGATGTCTCCTATAAACCGGTAGGAAGTGAAATAAGGGGTCAATAAAAAAAATACTATTCCAGGCATTAATATAATTTAAGCAGGTAAACTGTGTAATCCAGAATATAGATTTTAATTTGAAAGGAGGTAATCCATTGTTAAGTTCAATCCAGAAAGATTTTAAGAAAAAAGTATTTTTTATGAAGGTGGTTATGATACTGATATTTATTTCTGTTTTATGTGCAGGTGCAGTAAAAGTAATTGCCCAAATTGCGAATGCACCTGAAAATACAACCATGATTCAGAGTGAAAAGGAAAAAACAGGAAATCAAGATCCAGATGTGATAAAATTTGCCTTTTTAGCTGCTGCCATTGCTGTGGGTGTGGGATCATTGGGAGCAGGAATTGCCGTAGGATATGTAGGATCTGCAGCCATGGGCACCATCGGAGAGAAACCGGAGCTTGCTGGACGGGCCTTACTCTTTGTGGGATTAGCCGAAGGTATTGCTATTTACGGCTTAATCATTGCCATAATGGTGCTGGGTAAAATATAGAGGGTATTGTGAAGTTTTTCGTAATTGGAGATGAGGAAACTGTACTGGGTTTTTCTCTGGCTGGTATTGAAGGGGAAGCTGTTGCCACTAAAGAAGAAACCAGAGAGGCTTTAAATAATGCCTTACAACGTAAAGAAGTAGGTATAATTATCATTACCGAAAGAATTGCCCAAACCATAAGTCAGCAGGTGAATCAACATATCTTGAAGAAATCATTTCCGTTGATAATAGAAATACCAGATCGAAAAGGACCTCTTACCAGAAAGGGTGATATTAAGGACATGGTAAGTAAAGCAGTAGGTATTTCTATTTAATTATTATTGGGAAAATTATGAGTAATCAGGGAAAAAATTACGATTTGTTACTTTCCGAAATTAGCAAACAGTCCCGGAAAGAGATTAAAGAAATTAAAGATCAAGCCGAAAAAGAAAGACAGGAAGCTATCAGTAAAGCACGTATGCAGGGAGAGAAGATTACCTCTGAAATAAGGCAAAAAACCGAGCAGCAAGGTGATGAACTTAAGAAAAAGATTCTTTCCAATGTACATTTGGAAATAAAAAAAAGAAATCTGGAAAATCAGGAAAAGCTCATCTCCAGGTTTAATACTGAACTTCGGAAAAAGTTAGATGAATTTCGTCATACTGATCATTATAAGCAATTTTTAAAAGAGTGGATCAGGGAAGGGGCATCGGTGATCGATAAAAAGGATCTGATTTTAACAGTGGGGGAAATCGAGAGAAATTTTATCAATAAAAATTTTTTACAAGATGTGTTTGATAAAATTAAAGATCAAAAGGGAAATGTACAAACCTGCAAACTGAATGATACTGTGCTGGATGAAGGGGGAGTAATAGTTAGTGATGCGGAGGGGAAGATACGTTTTAATAACAGTTTTTCTGCCCGCATACAAAGAAAACAGGATGAAATACGTCTGTTGATTGTAAATAAATTTATGGAGAAATAGTTTACACATGGATGATATACTATGTATGAAGTAGTGGGAAAAGTGATTCGAGTATTAGGACCGGTAGTGCATGCCAAAGTTACTTCTAAAGTACAAATGATGGAATTAGTGGAAGTTGGCGAGTATCGGCTGGTGGGAGAGATAGTCAGGTTAAAAGGGAGCGAGATAGTGATTCAGGTATATGAAGATACAACCGGCCTTCATCCCGGAGCTTCAATTTATGGATCGGGTATGCCTTTGTCCGTTGAACTTGGACCCGGTTTGTTGGGATCAATATATGATGGCATTCAGAGACCTCTGGAAGAAATCAAAGAAAAAGAAGGATATGAAATTAAAAGGGGAATAAAACTTCCTCCTCTGAACAGAGAAAAAAAATATCTGTTTAATCCTCAGGCTAAAATAGGAGATCTCCTACAACCGGGACAGATTATAGGAACTGTCCAGGAAACCGAACGCATAGTGCATTATATAATCGTTCCTCCTAATATTAAGGGAAAAATAACCAAGATAGCGGAAAAAGGAGAATATACTGTTGAAGATGATATCTGTTTTCTGGATACAGAAAATGGTGAAAAACCATTGCAGTTATATCATCGCTGGCCGGTTCGGAAACCCAGACCAATAAAAAATCGACTTTTAGCGGATGTCCCTTTGATCACAGGTCAACGGGTTATTGATACTCTTTTCCCTATTGTAAAAGGAGGTACCGTGGTTGTCCCCGGCGGATTCGGAACCGGGAAAACCATGGTGGAACATCAATTGGCTAAGTGGTCTAACGCCGATGTGGTAGTGTATATTGGTTGCGGGGAACGTGGTAATGAAATGACCGATGTGTTGAATGAATTCCCCCAGCTTAAGGATCCGGAAACCGGAAGGCCACTTATGGAAAGGACCATTCTTATTGCCAATACATCCAACATGCCGGTAGCAGCTCGGGAAGCATCCATCTATACCGGGATAACCCTTGCCGAATATTACCGGGATCAGGGATATCAGGTTGCAGTCATGGCTGATTCAACTTCCAGATGGGCAGAGGCTTTGCGGGAACTTTCCGGCAGAATGGAGGAGATGCCGGCAGAAGAAGGATTTCCTGCCTATTTACCCACTCGATTGGCGGAGTTTTATGAAAGAGCTGCCTATACGGAAACCCTGTGCGGTAAAAAGGGCTCAGTTACCATTGTAGGAGCGGTTTCACCTCCGGGTGGTGATTTTTCCGAGCCGGTAACCCAGCATACCAAAAGATTCGTAAGAAATTTTTGGGCCTTGGACCGTGATCTGGCTAATGCCAGACATTATCCAGCCATCTCCTGGATTGATTCCTATTCTGGCTATGTTGAGCAGGTAACAGACTGGTGGTCTGAGCACGGTGATCCGGAATGGTCTGAACTGCGTGCTATTATTTTTGATCTTCTGCAACGGGATGCACGTCTTCAGCAGGTAGTAAAATTGGTGGGTGCCGATGTCCTCCCGGATAAACAGCGTCTGGTTCTGGAAGTATGTACTCTTTTTAAAAACGCTTTTCTGCAGCAATCCGCTTTTGATGAAATTGATATGTATGCCAGTGTAGAAAAGCAGGTAAAAATGTTAAAAATAATTGTAACTTTTTATAAACTTGCTTTGGAAACTATTGAAAAAGGAGCAACCTTGATTAAAATTAAGAGAATGCGGATTCTCAATGAAGTTGACCGCATGAAATTCAATGTCTCCAATGATGAAGTTGAAAAACTGGATGAATTATATAATAAGATAAAAAGAGAATTCAGGCGATTAGGTGAAATATATGAGCAATACTGATAAGAAAAGCTTACTTACTTATCGAGAATATCAGGGCATTGAAGAAGCAAATGGCCCCTTAATTTTTATTGAAAATATTCATAATGTGGGATATAATGAGTTAGTGGAAATTCAGGATAAAGACGGGAATAAAAGACTGGGTGTGGTATTGGAAGTAAGCGAGGGTAAGGCAGTTGTACAGGTATTTGAAGGCACTTATGGATTAACCCTTTCGGATACCAAAGTCCGGTTTAGTGGAGAACCGCTTTGTATCCCGGTTTCAACTAATATGCTGGGCAGAATCTTTAATGGTTTGGGTCAACCCATTGATAAGGGGCCGGTTCCGGTTACCAAAGAAAAGTGGAATGTAAACGGTATGCCCATTAATCCTACTGCCAGAAGTTATCCGACTCAATTTATTCAAACCGGTATTTCAGCCATAGATGGTATGAATACTCTGGTCCGGGGGCAGAAGCTTCCGGTTTTTTCCGGGTCCGGGCTTCCCCACAATAAATTAACCGCTCAGATTGTCAGGCAGGCAAAGATAGTTAGCGAAACTATACAGTTCGGCATAGTGTTTTGTGCCATGGGAGTAAAACATGATGTAGCCCGTTTCTTCATCGATAGTTTTCAGGAATCGGGAGTTCTGGAGAATGTAGTTATGTTCCTGTCCCTGGCAGATGCTCCTTCCGTGGAGCGTTTAATGACTCCACGATCCGCTTTGACTATGGCGGAATACCTTGCCTTTCATGAGAATATGCATATTTTGGTTATTTTAACTGACATGACCAACTATTGTGAGGCCTTGCGGGAGGTTTCTACCGTGAGAGGAGAAATTCCTTCCCGTAAAGGATATCCGGGGTACCTGTATTCAGATTTAGCCTCACTTTATGAAAGAGCGGGCATAATCGAGGAATCACAAGGCTCAATTACCCAGATGCCTATTCTGACCATGCCCAATGACGATATCTCACATCCCATTCCTGATTTGAGTGGGTACATTACCGAAGGGCAAATTGTTTTGGAAAGGGAATTGGATCAGAAAAACATCTATCCCCCGGTAGCAGGATTGCCATCTCTTTCCCGATTAATGAAGGATGGAATTGGTGAGGGCATGACCCGTAAGGATCATGCTCATATTGCCAGTCAACTTTTTGCTGCTTATGCCAAGGTTAAAGATGTACGGGCTCTGGCTTCGGTAATTGGAGAAGAAGAGCTTACTCCCTTAGATCATACTTATCTGGAATTCGGAGATATGTTTGAGAAGGAGTTTCTTTTACAGGATGATCGAGAAAATCGATCTATAGAACAAACACTGGATCTGGGATGGAAAGTATTATCAAAACTTCCCAAAGAGGAATTGCATCGAGTAACTGAAGAGGAACTGAGTGAGTTTTATGGGAAGTATTAATTAAAAGAGGCTTATTATTTAGAATTAAACCACTGAAGGCACAGAGGAGTCACCTTAAACACAAAGAATAAATATTCTAATTAATAAAAAACTTTGAGTATATTTTGTGTTCTTTTGGGCTGGGTGGTTAAAAATAAAACATGTTAGAGGTAAGTATGATTGGAGATATAATAATCGGCAATATTTTAGCAAGTGGTTGTATTGTGCTTTTGATTTATATTTTTGATATTAATGAAAAGGAACCTCCCTGGACTTTGGTGAGACTGTTTTTAATATCCATTATAGCAACTTTTTTGTTTGGAAAGCTAAAATCCTTTCTTTTTGATTATTATGAGTGGCAATTTGATCCTATTTTTTCTTTTTTTGTGGTTGCCGGCTTTTTTGAAGAATTACTAAAATTTGTTTTGGTATTGATTTTTGTTTGGCCTCTTAAATCATTTAATGACAAAACTGATGGTATTGTTTATTACCTGGTTATTGCTGCTGGTTTTTCCGTTTTGGAAAATGTGGGATATTCATTTCAGTTTGTGATCAATCCTTTTATCTTTGGTTTGAAGACTGGAGATATGAATTTTTATCACGAGGCCTTACGAAAGATAGTCCTTTTCCGAGCTGTCTCCGGACATATCTTTATTAATCTAATCAGTGGTTTTTTTCTGGGATATGCACGGATGAACAAAAAATACTGGATGCTTATTCCTGGATTTATTCTAACAGTGATTCTGCATGGATTATGGAATTTTACTGCTTCTTTGGGATATATTAATTATTACATTATTTTTCTTATTATTGTGGATGTAATTTTATTTTATATCATAACCCGCAGTTCATTTTATTACAAGTTTATGAAACGGCTAAGGAAAAGGATAAAAAGTCTTATTGATGCTGCCAGGGTAAAAAGTATAGATACCAATGTAATTATCCTTATGGAGGGAATTTTAGCCAATATCGGTTATCTTCGTCAAATGGAAGGATCAGAATTAACCAAGAATGCTAAGTACATTACCCTGATTTTGCCTGCCAAGATTGATGAAATACCGGTAAGAGGTAAAGAGGGATTGATTGAGATATTGTTAAAGATCAATACAATTTTAGCTAAAGAGAAGAAAAAAGCCGGGATTGGTTTTTGGATAAAGCTTTTTTTAATGCTTGTTATTTCCGGATTTTTAATTTTAATATTATTAATGAATTTTATGTAATATTTTTGGATTTTTGATATGCCTCGTTATAAAGTTATTCCTACAAAAACTAATTTAATGAAATTGAAGCGAGATCTTTCTTTTGCCCGGGAAGGGTATGATATGTTAGATCAAAAAAGACAAATATTAGTAGTGGAACTGATGGATATTGTTGATAAAGCCACTGATCTACAGGAAAGGGTTACTCAAGAAGTTTCCAAAGCATTTGCCTCTCTTCAAACAGCAGTTATAAATATGGGAAGAAGTAAAATAACTGAATTAGCTTCTGCAGTTAATATAAATTATAAAATTGCTATTAAGATGCGTCGTATTATGGGAGTAAATATTCCCAAGATAGATCTTGATATTGATGATAAATCACCGTATTTTAGTCTTCTGGAAACATCGTATAGCATTGATGAGGCTATTTCAGATTTTAAATCCTTATTAAACAATCTCAGCAAATTGGCTGAATTGCGTATTTCTTTAATGAGGATAGCTGATGAAGTAAGAAGAACTATGCGGAGAGTGAATGCTCTGGAAAAAATTGCCATACCGGATTACGAAGAATCGGTAAAATATATTGAGAATACCTTGGAAGAAAATGAGCGTGAAACCTTTGCTATTTTAAAAATTGTTAAAACTAGATTGGAGAAAAAAAGGGGGGTAAGGTATGGGTAATAGCCCAATAGAAAGAATAATGCTGTATGTTGATAGTTCAGAAGAATGTATTACTGCGGCTCAATATGGTATAGGATTGGCAAAAAGTTTAAATGCCAAATTAATGGCAGTATATGTTGTTGATGTAGAAGTTCTCAGTGATTTAGTAAAGGCAAAGATATTTGTAAAAATTGAAGAAATGGATTATGAAAATAATTTAGAAGATGATGGAAGAAGATATTTGAACTATATTTCCGAACTAGGCTCGAAAAAAGGAGTTGAAATTGAAACATTTTTAGTTAAAGGTGTAGTTAATAAAGAAGTTATAAAAAAGATAGAAGAGTTAAATGTGGATTTACTTATAATGGGAGAACTTGAACCAATTCGATCCAGAACAGATTCATTCCATGACGAATCAGAACTTATATTCAGAAAAAGTACCTGTTCTGTTCTTGTGGTCAAGGATGATGAAAGGACGGAAAGAATATATAATCAAATTGAAGATGAGAAGTAAGATAAAGGAGGGGTAATAAATGCGCTTAACCCAGCTACTCTCAGAAGAACAAATTGAAATTTCCTTGAAACAAACCAAGAAGAAATCTGTAATTGAAGAACTTCTTGTACTTGCTATAAAGAGTGGCCATATTAACGATAGAATGAAGGCTTTTGAGGATATTATGAAGCGAGAAGAAATGATGAGTACAGGATTGGAAAATGGAATTGCCGTACCTCATGCTAAAACAAAGGCAGCGGATGAATTAACCCTTTCCCTGGGTATATCCAAGGAAGGGATAGATTTTGATGCAGCTGATGGAAAACCTTCTTATCTATTTTTTATGTTATTAGCACCAGAAGATGCGGCTGGACCCAATGTAAGGGTCCTGGCTGAAATAGCAAGAATAACCAAGAACAAGGAATTTTGTAAATCATTAATTAATGCTTCCTCAGCTCAACAAGTTATGCAATTAATTGATGAAGCCGAATAATATATATTATTGAGAAATAATGGTATGAAAATTATTCTTTGTCAGTTTTGAAAGGAATATAATATAAATCTTTATTAAAAATTTTTACATACCTTTCAAATCAATTTAGGAATATGTTGGTTAAAAATTTATTTATATGAATAGAGATCTTTTTTTATGTTTTAGCTATGATTTTAAAACCTGCCTAACTACAATCAATTTATTTATAATTTCTTAAGAATATTTTAAAACATTAACCTGAAAAAAACTTGACATTGAGAAAAAGTTTTATTAATATATTTATGTAAGCACTAACGTAAGTTCTATCAATTATCTAAGGTGTATATGGCAAATTTTTACAGACGAGTAGGGGAGTTAATATTAGGAACCCGCTTGAAAAGAATTAGTGATAAGTTTTTAACCGATGTTTCTAAAATTTATAAAAAGTTGAATATTCCCTTTGAAGTCAGCTGGTTTCCCATTTTTTATTTATTAAATGAAAAAGGTAAGCTTTCTGTTACTGATTTAGCCAGAGAATTGGAAATAACCCATTCGGCAGTAAGTCAAATGATCAACTTACTTGATAAAAAAGGATTGATAAAATTTATTGAGGACGAAACCGATAAAAGAAGAAGATTTATTAGTTTCACTCAAAAAGGTCAAGAACTTATGTCAACACTTCCACCCATCTGGAATGCTATGCAACATAGTGTACAGGAGATATTTTCAGAAGGAATAAACAGCACCCACATTTTATCCGCTTTGGATGAAATAGAAGAATCACTGGAAAAAGAAAATTTAACTTCTCGAGTTATAAAAGAGGTTGAGAAGAGTAGCTTGAATACCATAGTAATCGATGAATATAACAATTCCTATTATAATTCATATAAAAATTTTATCTTAGATTGGTTTATAGAAAATAATGATATATCCGAGGTAGAACAAGATTTAATAAACAATCCTCAAAAAGCTGTAGATGAATTGAATACTTCTATATTGATTGCTAAAGAAGGTGATCAGTGTGTAGGTGTTATTGTTTTCCGGAAAGGGGAAGATAAGGAAGTAAACATTATTTTTTTTGTGGTTTCGGAAAAATTCAAAAAAAATCTCATTGGAAAAAGGTTACTTTCTGAGATGTTCAACCGATTAAATTCAGGAGGAATCCGCACCATAAGTATTACTATATCCCGGAATAGTAGTGAGCTTATAAGAATATTAAAAGATACAGGTTTTAAACTGCATGCTATAGATAATACCATAAATAAGCAAGCTAATTCCACGCATATAATAATGCAATATGATGTATAATAAACAAAATTGGGAGGGAGCATGGATTATTCAACGTTTATAAAAAAATATGCACAACATCCCCATTATCGTGCTCCTAGAGGTACTACTTTGCATGCAAAATCATGGCAGACAGAAGCACCTTTAAGGATGTTGTTAAATAATTTAGACCAGCAGGTTGCTGAAGATCCCGAACAATTAGTAGTGTACGGTGGAACAGGGCAGGCTGCTCGTAACCCGGAAGCAGTAAAGGATATAATAAAGTTTCTCTTGGAACTCAAGGAAGATCAAAGCCTCTTGATACAGTCGGGAAAACCGGTGGGAGTCGTGAGAACTCATGAAAATGCCCCCCGGGTGCTCATTGCTAACAGTAATTTAGTGCCGCATTGGGCTAATTGGGATCATTTCAATGAACTCAAGGAAAAAGGGCTAATCATGTACGGACAGATGACTGCCGGAAGCTGGATTTATATTGGAACCCAGGGGATTCTCCAGGGAACCTATGAAACCTTTGTAGCCTGCGGAAAAAAATATTTTAAGGGAGACCTGCAACATAAATTACTGGTATCTGGGGGAATAGGGGGAATGAGTGGAGCTCAGCCTTTGGCAGCAACCATGGCAGGTGCAGCCTTTTTAGGAGTCGATGTTGATCCTAAAAGAATTGAAAAGCGAATTCAAACCAGATATTTGGATAAAATGACCGAGTCCTATGAACAAGCAATTAAATGGGTTCTGGATGCCAAGAAGAAGGGAAAGGCATTATCCGTAGGATTGGTGGGTAATATTGGTAACGTACTCAAACGACTCATTGATGATAAAGTTACTCCGGAGATATTGACAGATCAAACTTCTGCTCATGATCCCGTAAACGGTTATGTGCCTCATGATCTAAGTTTAGCAGAATCCCTTGATTTACGAAAAAAAGATCCGGAAGCACATAAGCAACGAGCTTTAAAAAGTATGGCCCGTCATGTGGGTTTTATGCTTATTTTAAAAGAAAGAGGGAGTCGAGTTTTTGATTATGGGAACAATCTCAGAGAATTTGCTTATCAAGGAGGTGAAAAAAGAGCTTTTGAATACCAGGGATTTGTACCGGAATTTATCCGGCCCCTCTTTTGTGAAGGAAAAGGCCCATTTCGCTGGGCAGCTTTATCAGGTGATCCGCAGGATATCTACACTACAGATGAGGCCATTAAAGAAGCCCTACCAGAGGATAAACATCTCTTAGATTGGCTTAATCAGACCAGAGAAAAAGTTGCCTTTCAGGGATTACCCTGTCGAATTTGCTGGCTGGGATTGGGCCAAAGAGAAAAGATAGGATTGATTTTTAATGATCTGGTAAGAACAGGAAAAATTATGGCTCCCTTGGTTATTGGAAGAGACCATTTGGACGGTGGTTCGGTGGCTTCCCCTTACCGGGAGACTGAAAGCATGAAAGATGGTAGTGATGCCATATCTGACTGGCCGTTATTAAACCTTATGGCAAACACCAGCGGGGGCGCGACCTGGGTATCGTTTCATCATGGGGGAGGAGTGGGAATCGGCTATTCCCAGCATGCCGGAATGGTAGTTTTAGTTGACGGTAGCACAAGAGCAGAAAAGGCTATTAAAAGAGTGTTGTATAATGATCCTGCTACGGCTATTATGCGGCATGCAGATGCCGGGTATGAAAAAGCAATTGAGTTTGCAAGGAAATTTAGGGTAGAAATTAACAGATAAAGGAGTGTTCCATGGCAATAACAATTACCGGGAAAGATTTAACTGTTGAAAAAGTAGTGAAGGTTGCCAGACATAATGAGAAAGTAAAACTGCATCCTGATGCTCTGAAACGTATAAAAAAATGTCGGTCTATGCTGGAAGAAAAAATTCAATCTCATGAAATAATGTATGGGGTAAATACCGGGATTGGGGAGTTTTCCGAAGTTGTACTGAATGATGAACAGGTAAAACAATTTCAGAAATATTTGATCTATAACCATGCAGCCGGCATTGGAGAACCAGCACCGGAAGAATATGTGAGAGGAGCTATGCTGGGCAGAATAAATGTTCATGCCCATGGCAATTCCGGCATTAGACCGGTTATAACGCAGACTTTGGTAGAAATGCTCAATAAGGGAGTTACTCCCAGAGTATGCCAGAAAGGTTCAGTAGGTGCATGCGGTGACTTAGCGCCCATGTCCCAGATAGCTCTGGTTTTAATGGGGGAAGGGGAAGCCTATTTTCAGGGAAAGTTACTATCCGGTAAAAAAGCTATGGAAAAAGCAGGTATATCTGTACCCGGACTTAAAGCCAGAGATGGTCTGGGTTTGATTAATGGATCCAATCTGATCACTGCCATGAGTGCCTTATTTTTATTTGATGCCAATCGCTGGCTGAAACAAGCGGAAATAGCAGCAGCAATGTCTCTGGAGGCACTTAAAGCCAATATGAAACCATACACGCCTTTGCTGCATGAAGCCCGGGGATTTCCGGGTGCGATCCGGTCAGCGAAAGCTATTTGTAAACTTATACAGGGTGGAGACTTAGTGGAAGAAAAATTAAAGTGTAAAGTTCAGGATGCTTATTCCATGCGTTCCACTCCCCAGGTCATCGGAACAGCTCATGATGCTATTGCCTATGCCAGGTACCAGGTTGAGATAGAACTTAATGGAGTGGGTGATAATCCCGTGTTTTTCCCAGATAAAAATCTGCAATTATCCGGAGCAAATTTTCAGGGTACACCCATATCACTGCCTCTGGATATGGCCGGAGCAGCCATTACTATGGTGAGTGTCATGTCGGAGAGAAGAATGAACCGCCTTAACAATCCAGCCTTAAGTGTGGGACTTCCTCCCTTTTTGACCAAAGGAGCTGGAATGATGTCCGGACTAATGCTGAGTCAGTACACGGCAGACATGCAAATTGTAGAGCAGAGAATTCTTTCCACTCCTGCTTCTATCCAGTCAATTCCGGCAGCAGCGGATCAGGAAGATTTTGTTTCCATGGGAATGAATACTGCCATTAAAAATTTTCAGATTATGGATAATGCCTATGGTATCTTGGGTATAGAGTTTATGGCGGCAGCCCAGGCTCTGGATTTTCGTAATTATATATTTGGTAAGGGAGTAGCCAAAGCAAAAGAAGTGATACGAAAACAGGTAAAATTCCTAGATGTAGATAGACCCCTATATAAAGATCATACTGTTATGAAAGAATTGGTTAAGTCTGGAGAAATACTCGAAGAAGTGGAAAAAGAGGTTGGTTCCCTAGAATAAAAATCAAGAATAAAAGATAAAGGATAAAAGATAAAACAAAGACAAAAGATAACAAAAAGGGAAACGGGGTAGGGGAGTATTTGTGTATCGGGGAATTGGTAAACATCTGTAAAATCCTGGAATAGTGGAATAGTGGAATGTTGGAATAGTATAAAATTTCTGCCTCATAATTCCATTATTCCATCATTCCAACCTTCCATTTCCCTTTTCTTTCTCTCCCTTGAGAGCCTGTCCTGAGTTCATCGAAGGGGAGAGATTAAAGAGAGGGTGTTTAAAGAAGGATTAAGTAATAAATAATAATATTCAAATATAAAATAAATGCCAAATACCAAATTCACAATTCAGACCTTTACCTTCTATTGTGTATTATGATATTTGAATTATGAATTAAGAATTCAATTGTGAATATAAATAAAGGGAGACTGGACATGCAGATTGTAGAATGTGTACCAAATTTCAGTGAAGGAAGAGATCCGCACATAATAGAGCAAATTACCGGAGAGATCCAGAAGGTTGAGGAAGTGACCCTTCTGGATGTTGATCCGGGGAAGGATACAAATAGAACTGTAGTAACCTTTGTGGGCTCACCGGAAGGAGTGGTGGAAGCAGCTTTCCAGGCTATTGCTAAAGCTGCGGAAGTTATTGATATGTCAACCCATTCCGGAGCTCATGCCCGTATGGGGGCAACAGATGTCTGTCCTTTTATTCCAGTATCTGGAGTCACTATGGAAGATTGCATAGAACTCTCCCGGAAGCTGGGCAGGCGAGTAGGAGAGGAACTGAAAATTCCGGTATATTTGTATGAAAAGTCAGCTACCAGACCGGAGCGAGAGAATCTGGCCGATATCCGGCAGGGTGAGTATGAGGCTCTCCCGGAAAAATTAAAGGATCCTGCATTTAGTCCGGATTATGGACTTGCAAAGTTCAATAAAAAGTCAGGGGCAACTGTAATCGGGGCCAGGGAATTCCTGATTGCTTATAATATCAATCTCAATACTCGTGATAAAAAGCTAGCCAAGGAAATTGCCCTTACCATCAGAGAGAAAGGACGGTATAAGCGGGATGCAAAAGGGAAAATCGTTAAGGATAAAAACGGTAAAAAAATCCGGGTTCCGGGAAAGTTTAAGTATTGCAAAGCAGTAGGCTGGTATATGGAAGATTTCGGAAGAGCTCAGATTTCCATGAACCTGACCAATTACAAAGAATCTCCTCTTCAAATAATATTTGATGAATGCTGCAAATTGGCTTCGGATCTGGAAATTCGGGTTACCGGCAGTGAACTGGTGGGATTAATTCCTTTACAAGCCTTAAAACAGGCGGGCAGATATTTCTTGGAAAAACAGGGTAAATCAAGCGGAGTTCCGGAATCAGAATTAATTCACATAGCGGTTCTTTCCCTGGGATTAAGCGATCTATATCCCTTTGAAAAAGAAAAGAAAATCATTGAATATCAAATAAAGCGGAAAAAGAGCTTGATTGGTATGAGGGGAATTGATTTTATTGACCTTCTCTCTACCAATGCTCCGGCACCGGGTGGTGGTAGTGTGGCAGCACTTTGTGGGAGTATGAGCACTGCCCTGACAGCTATGGTAGCTGCTTTAACCCATAATAAAAAGGGATACCAGGATAAGAATAAAATAATGAATGAAACCGGAGCAAGGGCTCAGGAACTGAAAGAACAATTCCTGGAGGATGTGGATAGAGATACGGATGCTTTTAATAAAGTAATGAATGCATTCAGGCTTCCCCAAAAGGGAGAAGAAGATAAAAAGATTCGTAAACAGGTGATTCAGGATGCCACCAAAGAAGCCACCCTGGTTCCGCTGGGAGTGTTGCAAAGATGCAGAGAAACTGCAGAGTTGACCCGGGTAGTGGCGGAGGAGGGAAATAAAAACTCCGTAAGTGATGCCGGAGTTGCAGCAGTAACAGCCAGGGCAGCCGCGGAAGGAGCCTATTTAAACGTTAAGATTAATCTTCAAAATATGGATGATAAAGCGTTTAAAAAAAAGACCTTAAAGGAAGCTGAAGAAATACGAGCCTTGGTGGTAAACCATACTGAAGAGACCATGAGATTGTGTGAGCAGTTGATGGAGGAGGGTAGATGAGGGGTAATTTAATTCCCCTGTAACCCCCTTTGGGTATGAGAGTTTTTTTTATGTGAAAATTTTATTTAAATAATTTGACAAATAAAAATTAATTTAGTATATTGACCTACAAATTAGGTCATATAACCTATATAAGGGGTCAATATCATGCTAGAAGCTTTATTAGGTTCCATAAATAGAGAGCGGGTATTAATATTTCTTCACTCCCGAAGCCAAGGATATGCACGTGAAATTGCCCGATTTTTTACAACAAATCTTAATCAAATTCAAAAGCAATTGGAAAGATTAGAACAAGGGGGTATTGTATATAATAAACTTGTCGGTAAAACAAGATTGTATTCTATAAATCCCCGTTATCCTTTTTTAAAAGAACTGCAAGCTCTTTTGGATAAAGCGTTAACTTTTTATCCGAATGAAGAGGTTGAAAGGCTTATAATGATCAGAAAGAGGCCCAGGAGAAAAGGGAAGCCTCTTTGAAAGCAATAAGTGAAATGACTTTAGGTGAACTAGCTGCTTTTGTTAACACCCATCTTCGAAAAAAAGGTATTTCTTGTGTTTTAACTGGTGGTGCCTGTGTATCCATATATACTGAAAATAAGTATAAATCTTATGATTTAGATTTTATTGAAAATGTAACTTCTAAAAGAACTGATATAATTGAAGCATTAAATAATATAGGTTTTGTCGAAGAGGACAGATATTTTAAGCACCCGGATACCCAGTTTTTCATTGAGTTCCCAGCTGGTCCGCTTGCTGTAGGTAGCGAACCTATTAAAGAAATTTATTCCTTACAATTCAAAACAGGAGAATTAAAATTATTATCTCCAACTGATTCAGTTAAAGACAGATTAGCTGCGTATTATCACTGGAATGATCCCCAATGTCTGGATCAGGCTGTTATGATAAGTAAAAATTATAATATCGATATAAAAGAAATTGAAAGATGGTCAAAAATAGAAAATAAAATAGAAGCCTTTAAATCGATAAAAGATAGGTTAATAAAAAAACATTCATAAAATTAATAAAAGTTATTTAAATGAATTTAGAAGCTTAGCTTCTTTTATAAAAAAACCAAGGTAACCAAATTTTAATTTTCCCAAAAATAGTCCGGATTGCTGGTGTAGTAGTTTATATTTCTACCCCTGTCAATATAAAGTGAATCCAGATATCCTTTGGGGACCAATTCGACAAATTCTAAATTGTTTCCGGATTCATAATTAAATTCACTTCGAACCGGACAGGAAAGACGAAATAGATTTTTGGTCATATAGGTTTTGTATTCCGATTTTTTATAGTAATTGCCATTATGATTTATTTCGTCATTTATTACCAGGTACCGTTTTCCCATTATCCTCTTTCTTACTTCCTGGATACTTAACATTTCACCCTGTTCATTTTTAAAATAGGAAGAAAAACTTGGGTCCACATATACCCATTTTTACAGTTGGTAGGAATATACAGAGTTGATTACATGACAGTCATCAAAATCTTTTTCAGCCGGCTTACAGGTTACATATCTGGACTTAAAGCCACACGACAGGTATATCTCATTTAAAACAATAGCCAGCATTCGACAATTTACTCCCCTGTTTTCTTCTTTGCACACTTTTATAATATTAAACGTGTTTCTGGGGTAAGGATTTTGGGAGCTGCCATCGTGACGAATAGTAGTATGCACCCATTCCATAAGATTCACAATCTGTGAAATTTCATCTCCTTTGCCGGCTATTTCCTCTAAATTAAAGGTATCTTTCAAGGCAACTAAATTAACATCCGATGAATCAGCATAAGTGAATTGGGGAAGATGATTTGTGTTTTCATATTCATAGTCCGGGTAAGACTTTATAATGTCTAAATAATTAACATCGGTGGGATTACTGCAGCCTAACAGAACAATAAATAATACTATTAAATGATAATATTTTTTGTTCATTGTACTATTCCTAATAAGTATATAATAGATATTGAAATTGATTTATTTTATTAATAAAAATTATTACTTTATTTTAATTATTTAATGATCTAATGCCAAGAAAAATATTGGATGAGTATTTATAAAATAGGATGTTTAAATAAATGAATTTGTGCAGGTTGTCTTCGGTTTCAGTTGTATGTGGTAAAAATCATTTGTTTTTATTATATTGTAAATAACTTGATTACTTATCAATCATTAAAAAAGATGTGAGTTGTGAAAATTTAATAGCGGATTTTATTGTTATTCAATTATTGTTTGATTAACAACAAAAAGGAGGTGTTATTGTGGCACTTGAACGATTAAATAAAAAGCTCACAAGTATTGTTCATGAATTGGAAGAAACAGGCCAGGCCAAAGGAGAAGAAAAGATTATTACCAAGGTGATCAGGAATGAAGGCAGTAAAGGGCCTCGATATTTTCTTCAGGGATATGATGATAAAAAGTTTATACGCATGAATTCCAATTCCTATCTGGGATTTTCTTTGCGGGAGGAACTCATCCAGGATGACATTGATACTACCAGGAAATTCGGAGTGGGCCCGGGAGCAGTACGGTTTATCAGCGGCACCTATGCTCCGCATATGGAACTGGAAGGAAAACTTGCTGAGTTTCACTCCCGCGAAGCTGCCCTGCTATTCAGTTCTGCATATGTTACCAGTATGGGAGTAATTGCTCCCCTTATCCAGGAAAAAACAGTGGTGATCAGTGATGAACTCAACCACAATTGTATTATTAATGCCCTGAAAATGTCCCGTCCTGCAATCAAGGCCATTTATAAGCATAATGATATGAAGGATTTGCAGAAGAAAATTGAATCATCCCTGTCTAAGGGGGACAGAATGCTGGTGGTTTCGGATGGTATTTTCAGTATGAGGGGAGATCATGCTCCTTTGCATACCATGGTTGAAATTTGTCAAAAGTATAATGATTCTTTTGCCGAAGGTATTATAACCATTGTGGATGATTCTCATGGAGTGGGAGTATTCGGTAAAAGCGGACGAGGAACGGAAGAGTTTACCAATACCAAGGTAGATGTTCTTATAGGGACATTGGGAAAAGCCTTCGGGGTAAATGGGGGATATGTGGTCTCCTCGCAGGCGGTTATCAGATTTTTAAGGGAATATGCCCCTATGTATATTTATTCCAATCCTATCACAGTGGCGGAAGCCAATACCGCCAAAAAAGCAGTGGAAATACTTGACAGTCAGGAAGGAAGGGAAATACTCCAGAATCTTCGCAAACTGATTAAAAAATTCTGGGGGGGTGTGAAAAAAATCGGATTTGAAACCATTGACAGCGAACATCCTATTGTTCCCTTGATAATACGGGATACTGCCAAGACCAGTGAGCTTACGGAGTATTTATTGGAAAAAGGAGTTCTGGCTACCGGAATAAATTATCCGGTGGTGCCCAAAGGGAATGAAGAGATACGCTTTCAGATATCAGCAGAGCACACTCCCCAGGATATCGATATGGTGTTAGGGATACTGGAAGGGTATACCAGAAAGTGAAATAACATATCTTTCACTTAGATTTATTTTGAATTAATATATTATTTTTATATAGAGATACAAAACCACTAAGATTATCTTTATTGAATAGAATATGAATAAGATAATAAAACAAATAAATCGGATCTGCCCTCCTGATCTATACGAGATCGGATTTGCTTCTCTTTCCGGATTGCTGTCTTCTGAATTTTCTCATTATACCTATGGAATATACTTAGCCAGAAAACTGGATGATTCCGTTATGGATAGTATCTATCAGGGACCCACTATCGAGTATTATGATCTTTACCACCAGATAAACAATGAATTAAATCAGAAAACCCAGGAAATCACTGTTCTTTTAAAAGATAATGATATGGAAGCCTTTCCCGTTAAGGCAACAGGATATGAGAGTGAACTTGACGGTGATTACAGAAATACCCTTCGCTATCCTCTTTCCCATAAAATGGTGGCCACCCGGGCCGGACTGGGATGGATTGGAAAAACCGATTTAATGGTTACTTTCCGTTTCGGTGCCCGGGTCAGACTGGCCAGTATATTGATGACTGCAAGCATAGGCGAACCGGGAAATCCGATAAATGAAAGTCAGTGCGGAGACTGCACTGTCTGTGTTGACAGTTGTCCTGCCCGGGCTGCGACGGGACAATTATGGACAATCCAGATAGACAGAAATGAGTTTTATGATGCTTTTAAATGCAGAGATTACTGCAGAAATATTTCTTTAGAGAAGATAAACAAGAACATAAGCTTATGCGGACTTTGTCTGACTGTTTGTCCGCAAGGAAAATAAATTAACCTGCTTTATATGTCTTAAGGAGATCCCGGGTTAAAATTCGGGGTAACATGTTGAGAATAGGGATTTATTGGTTATCCTCTTAAAAATATCACAGAAATTTTCTTCTTATTTTATCTTATGATCAAAAGTAGTCATTTTTCTCAAAAAATAAAGGAAAATTGCTTAAAAATGTAGATTCCTTATAGCATTTAAGCAAAATTTGAAAGGTTTATATGTCAAATGAAATTATAGTATTAATGGGAACTGCTGCTTCCCTGGGTTTCTTACATACAATCCTGGGTCCGGATCATTATTTACCTTTTATTATGCTTGCCAGAGCCAGACGGTGGAGTATAACCAAAACCAGTTTGATTACCTTTCTCTGTGGACTGGGTCATGTTGGAAGTTCGATTATTATTGGTATTATGGGATTGTTATTGGGATTTGCACTTTCAAGAATAGAAGCTTTTGAATCATTAAGAGGTGATTTTGCCGCCTGGCTATTAATAGGATTTGGATTTATTTATTTTTTCTGGGGTCTGATAATTTTAATAAAGAAAAAACCACATAGCCATTTACATTTTCATAAGGATGGTATGCAGCATAATCATGAACATTTTCATGTTAAAAATCATTCTCATACTCATGATAAAGAACCGAAAAAGACTATTACTCCCTGGATTCTATTCATTATTTTTGTGTTCGGCCCTTGTGAACCTTTGATACCGATTATAATGTATCCTGCTTTTAAAAATAGTATCATTGATCTTATGTTGGTTATTGCTATTTTCAGTATGGTTACCATAGTTACTATGCTCTCAGTTGTCTTGGCTGTCTCTTATGGATTACATATCCTCCCCTTGGAGAAAATGGAGCCCTATCTTCATCCTATGGCTGGTTTAATGATTGCTTTAAGTGGTCTGGCTATAGTTTTTTTAGGTTTATAGTGATTAATATACAATAAGAAATACAATGAATTAAGAGATTATAATGACAGAAATGATATTAGGATTTTTTTTCATCATGAAACATGAATAGATATACAAAATTTTGTATATTTTTCCAATAAATTTGCATTTCAAGAAAATAATTATTATATTTATACAGAGTAAATGGTATGGAAGTTAACATTTTTGATTATTTTCGATATGTAAGTTCTTTATTATATTTTCCTTATATCCCCAACAACTAAAATATGGTCAAAAATTCATTTTAATTTAACAGGAGAATTATATGAGTCAGGAGAAACTTGAATTCTTAAAAAGTAAAATGGATGATGCTAATTATCAAAAACTCATTGACATCGAGAATGAATCCCTTTATGATTTTATCTATGATTATGTACGTTTATGTACTCCCGAGAGAATTCTGCTAATAACGGATTCTGATGAGGATATTCAATTTATTCGAAACCAGGCCATTCAAAAGGGAGAAGAAATTCAGCTGGCTATTAAGGGACACACACTTCACTTTGACGGGTATAATGATCAGGCTAGAGATAAGGAACACACAAAATTTTTAGTGTTAAAAAGCAAAAATTTAGGCCCTAATATCAATACTATTGATAAGCAGGAGGGTATAAGAGAAATCCGTGAAATTATGGATAAAATTATGCAGGGCAGAGATGTATATGTCCGTTTCTTCTGTCTGGGACCCAGGAATTCCGAATTTTCAGTTCTCAGTTGTCAATTAACGGATTCTGCCTATGTAGCACATAGTCTGGATTTGCTCTACCGTCCGGGATATGAAGAATTCAAGCGAGTGGGATCCAAAGCCAGATTTTTTAAGATTGTTCATAGCCAGGGAGAACTGGACGGCCAGGTGAGTAAGAATGTGGATAAACGAAGGATTTATATTGATACAGAGGATGAAATGGTATACAGCGCCAATACCCAGTATGGCGGTAATACACTTGGTTTGAAAAAGCTATCCATGCGTCTGGCCATTAAACGGGCATCCAGAGAAGGATGGCTTTGTGAACATATGTTTGTAATGGGTATTCGAGGACCTGGTGAAAGGATCACCTATTTTACGGGTGCATTTCCTTCACTTTGTGGTAAGACATCTACTGCTATGATGAAGGGAGAGACCATCGTAGGTGATGATATAGCCTATTTAAGAATCATAAGCAATCAAATTCGGGCAGTGAATGTTGAGAAGGGGATGTTCGGTATTATCATGGGCATCAATTCCGACAATGATCCTCTCTTATGGAAAGCACTGCATGAACCCCATGAGATCATATTTTCCAATATTCTACTAACAGAAAGAAAATCAGTATACTGGATGGGAAAAGACGGGGAGATGCCTGATAAGGGTATTAATTATTCTGGTGAATGGCAAAAAGGAAAAACCGACGCCCAGGGTAATGAGATTACCCCTTCTCATAAAAATGCCCGCTTCACTCTGGATCTCACATGTCTGGAAAATATTGATAAAAATATTGATAATCCTAAGGGTGTTGAAGTGGGGGGCATGATATACGGAGGGCGCGACAGCAATGCCTGGGTTCCAGTCCGGGAAGCATTTGATTGGAATCATGGCATTATCACCATGGCGGCGTCACTGGAATCAGAAACAACAGCTGCGACCCTGGGACAGGAAGGTATTCCCAAATTTAATCCCATGTCCAATCTGGATTTTGTCTCTGTCCCTCTGGGACAATATATACAAAATAATTTGGATTTTGGGAATACTGTAAAAGATCCTCCTCACATATTCGGTGTTAACTATTTTCTTAAGGACAAAGATGGTAATTGGTTGAATGATAATATAGACAAAGCAGTCTGGTTGAAATGGATGGAGCGTCGGGTACATGGTGATATGGATGCCATCACTACTCCGGTAGGCCGGATGCCTTTGTACAGTGATTTGAAAATGCTGTTTAAAGAAACATTGGATAAAGAATACACTGTGCAGGATTATATTCAACAATTTAGCCTACGTGTTAATCAATTTCTGGTGAAAATTAATCGTATTGTGGATATATATAGAACCAAAGTACCAGATACACCGCAAATTGTGTTCAAAACAATTCAGGAGGAAATAGAACGGCTGGAGAGCGCCAGAGACAGGTACGGTGACCTCATTCCATCTGAACAGTTTACCTAAATACCTTTTAAAAAAGCCTTTATGCAGCTCTGGCTTATTCTCTTCACGATCAATCTTTTTTAAGTTGCAATGAGGTTTTTTTTATAATTGATTCAAAATGTTATACTATTTATATTTTAAAGAAAAATTTATTTATTAATCAGCTTGGTAGTAGATTTTGAAGTTCTGATCATACTGGAAGAAAACGCGGATCCCTCGGTTGCGGATTCGGATGCTTCGGCAGTAACAATTTCATTGATCCTGCCCTTATCAATATCAAAATATACCAGTGAACTAATAGTGCCTGAATTTTTATTGGTTCCGGACATTTCTCTTTCCGGAGTCTTAATGCGAAATTTTCCCTCACCCTTAGTTTCCGCATTTATGATTATAACGGCTGTATTATTTCCCTCGGTTTGCTGAACATCGTAGAGGAGACATTTTCCCCTAATGGTTGTTTCTCCCTGGAATCTGCCCTTTCTTTTCGAGGTTAGGTTGAAATTCCATTGATCATTGATTGATACCGGTTTTTCAGGGAGAGGTATAATCAGAGTAGAAACAACAGCCTCATTTGTAGTTGATTTTCCATATTTATCGAAAGTCAGGTGCAAATTTTCCTCTGGGAGAGACATTCGGACTCTGCGACCTCCTGGCTGATTGCCTCTTTCCGGAAAATCATTTTCATTCTCAGAATTCGACCAGGTACTATCAGTAGTAATAGCTACAGTGAAATTGTTTTCAGGAGGGGCATTTTCGATGGTCATGGTTCTTATACTATAGGAAGTGATTTGCCTGGTTACCTCCTGACCATTGGGCATGGAGGTGGTTATACTGTCTATTTTTTCAGTTTTATATTGAAGCTGGTCATGTAGGGGAAATTTGTATTCCAGGGCGTAACTCTCTTGAGAAAATGCTGAAAGAACAGTATAATGGAAAATGAAAATAGTCAATAATAATAGTAATAAAAATGGAGCACTCTTTTTCATACTATTTCTCCTTACCAATTGAAATTGATATTAATTTATACTATATTA
>CAZKMO010000016.1:0-34916 GCA_964554015.1 uncultured bacterium | reverse complement strand
AAATCCAAATGAAGAGATGGATGTTATTCTATGTAAAGAAAGAGAATATATTCTAATTGAATGTAAATGGGAGAAAGATCCCATAGGAAGCGCAGTTATACGTGAACTTTCTGGTAAACTGTATAGTCGTGGTGGTATAATTGGTGTATTAATGAGCATGTCTGGGATCACAGGTAATGTTGAAATGACAATTCGTGAATATTTAGATAAAAATGCAATACTAGTGTTTGGTAGTCAAGACATTACAGATTTACTAACTTATAAAAAAGATTTTGATGAGTTATTGAATGAAAAACATCGAGCACTGATGACACGAAAGAAAGTAGATTGGCAATAGTCACATATAACCCATGCATGAATTGGACCAATCCGTTTTTCACACCTTTTATACCAAAAGCCGCGCCAATCCAGTTTGGCCAATTATGCTAATGTTATATGTTATAGAATTAAAATGAGAATAAACTAATGAGCTCAATAAGAAAGGAAATCTATTTTATAGGAGAAGTGAAATTCATTGGACAAGGATTTATAAATGCTAAATATAGTGTTGTATGCAATGGTGCAATTATCAAGGTCAAGAATAGTTTTCATATAAGGTTGATTAAAAAACAATTTAGTATATTTCCAGAGTCATTTAAAATAATTGCTCCAATGAAAGCAATCAAAATAATATCTGGAGTCATACCTAGACAATATATACATTATCTTCCTGAATCAGAATATTTAAGCCTTCAAAAAAAATATCAAAGTTTTAATAATAAAGATGAAATAGAAGTATTAATTGAAAAAGCAGAAAGTCACGATATTGATGAAAGTGAAGAAGGAATCGCAGCATTAGCTGAAATTGTCGGGTGACCTGGTTGTTTCTTAAATATAAACGTGTGGCACGTCCTTTAGGACGTGTGAATTATACATTGCCTAAAGTATGTCCTGAGTTTAACGAAGGAGCAATGCCACACAAAAAATCTTTATGTTCTGGTCATCCGTCGCGATCAATATAATATGAAAAATAAATAAAATTTGTATTTTTTAGGAAATTCAATTAAATTTAAATTATGATTAATAAAGAAGATAAAACAAAAATTGTAAAGATATCCAAAAAGTACGGCATATCTCGTGTATTCCTCTTTGGTTCGAGTCTGAATGATAGTACAGAGGCTAATGATATTGATGTCGCCGTTGAGGGTTTAAGGGGTGTAAACTTCTTTAAATTTTATGGCGAACTGATATTTAGTTTATCTAAACCTGTTGATGTTGTTGACCTGACTAATAAGTCAAAAATAAATGATATTATTTATTCTGAAGGTCTGCAATTATATGGCTAATTTGAAAGATAAAATTGAAGTTGAATTTGAAAACATAGAAAGGATTTTCAAAGAGTTTCCACAAGACATCCCTCTCCATCAGCTATCCACACTTGAATTAGCTGGGATTGCAACCTTGATCCATAATTTTTATAATGGTCTTGAGAATATTCTGAAACAGATATTAAAAGAGAAAAATATATCACTTCCTCAAACTTCCTCGTGGCATAAAGATTTGCTTAATTATTCCGAACAAAATTCGATTATTTCGAACAATACAAAAAATAAATTAGGTGAATACCTGGCATTTAGACATTTTTTTTCACATGCATATGCTTTAGATTTATTTCCTGAAAAATTGGAACCTTTGGTCCAAAATGTTCAAGATGTATATTCCTCGTTAAAAAAGGATATAAATAAATATTTATGATATTGAATGAATAATTAAATTTATTAGGGATCATTTTGTACTATCATCTCTTAAACAAATTTTAAATTTACATATTTAATAAAAAAAATTTCACATAATCATTGTCAGCAATTGCTGCACTCACATCTCACTTAAATCACCCCGAATGCACAATTGAGACAGGCATTATAAACCTGTTAACAGGAAAAAATAATGTATAACTTTATGAAACTACACTCTTTTGTACTATACGGAATATTTTGGATTTCAGCATATTGTACCTCTTTAGCTGAGGCGCAGGAGGTTCCGGAGGTAGGTTCCCGCATTGAAGTATATAAAATCGTAGACGATACCTATCTCAAGGCACATATCTTTTTTCCTCCCGGACATAAAGAGAGTAATGCCCGTCCGGCATTCGTCTTCTTTCACGGAGGAGGATGGTTTGAGGGGAAAGCTGAGGATGGCCTCAGAATGTGTCATTACTGGGCCCAAAAGGGTATGGTGAGCCTAAGCTTTGAATACAGACTGGCGAGCCTGGATGGACTCACTCCCCTGGAGTGCATCAAAGATGCCAAATCAGCCATTCGCTGGGTGCGCGGGCAGGCAGCGGAATTGGGTGTCGATCCGGACAAAATTGTGGCAACCGGCGGTTCCGCCGGAGGACATCTGGCTGTCAGTACCGCTATGCTGGAAGGATTCGAGGAAACAAATGAGGACTTAAGCATCAGTTCCGCACCTGATGCGGTTATAGTGTGGTCTGCAGCAGTCAATGTCGCAAGAGACACTTGGTTTAAACAATTACTTAGAGACCGAGCAGATCTTCCTTCCTGCTCTCCTGCCCATCATATTCAACCCGGCCTTCCGCCCCTGGCTTTACTGCACGGGACAGAGGACCAGACTGTCCCTTACAGTACCATTACCCAATTTGCCCAAGAAATGCAGGAAGCGGGCAATCGTTGTGAACTCCATACCTATAAAAACGGAGGTCACCTCTTCCACCTGAAAAATCGCCAACAGGTCCTGGGGGTGATAGAAACTTTTTTGTCTTCCCTGGATTACCTCAAATAAAGAGAAGGGGCTATTACCGGATTAATTGATAAATAATTTTCATTCCGCAGGAGTGTGATCACTGCGGTTAATTAAACCTGGGGTGACAGTATCCCCGGAAAGGAAATTATGTTAAAAGCTATAATATCTAAAATAGGTGTATGGAATGCCTGGATGTTCATGAGTGTTTTTATATTGCAAATGCTCATAATCCTGCTGTCAAATAGGGCAACCCGGAAAAGATCTCATGTATCTCCAGAACACAGGAAAAATGTAAGAGATAAATATATAGGTCCCATTGCCAATTTGGTGTGGCTTATAGCCTTAGTATATTCCATATTTCTCCCTCTGAGAATCGGCACTTTGTGGTTCTCTGCCGGTTTTGCCGTTTTTCTGATAGGCGTCCTGGTTCTGTCTTGGTCTACCTATGATTTTATAACCACTCCTGTGAATGAAATTATACAAAAAGGAATATATAAGTATTCCCGGCATCCCATGTACCTGGCCACCTTTCTTATCTGTTTGGCTGCAGGAATCGCTGCTGTTTCCTATTTATTTATAGTGATTTCCTTACTTATTATGATTTGCTTCCATTACGAGGCTATTTTAGAAGAGAAATGCTGCCTGGAGGAATACGGAACATTGTATGAAGCCTACATGAATAGAGTTCCAAGATGGATTGGCATACCCAAATAATTCTCGGTTTATGCCGGTCCCGCAGAGTTTGAGTTTCATCAATACAATAAAAAAGTTATAATCGAATTTAAAAAATAAATTAAGGAGATAAATTATGGCTTTTAAAGCCTTGTTTCTGGCACATGCACCTGATGCAGATCAGGAAAAGCATAAAAATGTTATCGATACAGGTAAATTCAAACTTTTCACAGTTATAGTTAAAAATCAAAAGGAAGCAATAACAGTATCCAAACATATCTATAGTAAGGAGAAAATAAATTCTATCATACTCTGTCCGGGTTTCACCCACAATGATGTAGCAGAAATATTTAATGCCCTGGGAGGTAAAGTATCCGTCAATGTTTCCAGAGGGGATGGGCCCAGTAATAAAATTTCTCATCCGGCGATTCAAAGAGAATTCTTCCATAAATAAAAAAACACCTGAACACCTGAACACCCGGATATAAAATGCGAGGATGGTAATTTCCCGCGGAGACTTTGAGTGTCCGTGATATATAAAACCTATGAGTAGAAGCCTCATAAGACATCGCCCAGAGTGATCTGTAAAAGAAAAATTGATTTTTCACATAACATTTTTTACCGGGAATTTAAACCCGAATCAGCTTTCTGGTTTTAAAATTTGTTGGAACCACTCGAATCCAATCAATTTCCATACGTGACCACCCCGGATTTCCAAATCCGGAGTGTATTTTTTAACTTCCCAGCCCATTTATAAAACTCTCAGTCTCCGAATAAATATTTTGACATTCTGCTCTTTATTCTTCATATTGAAAATACTGGAAAAGACTAATCCATAAATTAAAGGAAAATTTATGAAAACATCATTTATTTTATTTTTTATTTTTTGTAGTATTATGAGTGGATGGACACAGGATGTTCAAAATCCTGATTCATCCCAGGCAGAAGAGGTAACCAAGGTATACCTGGTACGGCATGGGGAAAGAGATCCGGGTGACAATCCTCCCCTGAATGAAAAAGGAAAAATCAGAGCAGAACAACTCAGGGAACTCTTGGCAGACAGCGGGATTACGGTTATTTACTGTCCCAATCTGCTGAGAAACCAGCAGACTGCCGAACCTTTAGCCCAGCACCTGGGAATCACCATCCAGACTCTTCCTGATACTTTTATCCAGGATCCCAGAGGTCTGGCCCAATATTTTATAGCGGAAATCCTACCCCATCATCAGGGAGAGAATATCCTGTTTGTGGGCAACCAGAAATCCTCCGGAAAGGATAAAATTGGTAATATTCAGGCGCTGTATCTGAAACTGGGAGGCAAAACCACTCTCCTCACCAGATATTCTGACATGCATACCATAATTATAAAGGCTGATACCACTGAATTCAGACATAGAAACTATGGGGATTTATCTGAGAATTAAAGGAGAATCTTACTGAAAATTTTGTGGAGAAAAAGGAAAATTACCTGGATCCGAATAACCGCATCCACTCCTGCAGTTCATCATCACTCATTTCAGCATCAGTTTTCTTTTTATTCTTTTTTGCAGGAGAGGGTAACAGCTGGGCAGCGAATTCCCCGGATTTAATTCTCGCCAGACCGCAAACCTTGGCATAATCAAAAATTTCTCTATCCGAAGAGACAACCATTACCCCCTTTTCTCCCTCGATTTTATCGATCATTCTTTTTATCACCTGGTCTGCTTTTTCCGGAGCCTGAGAAAATTGAACTTTTAAGCCTTTTTTCATTTCCTGATCTTCAATTGAACCGGGCCTGCCATCAAATATAACCGTTATATTAACTTTCTTTTTATTTCTGTATCGGATCAGTAAATTAAGTAAATCATTTCTAGCAGCCTCCAGATCATGACTTAGTTTGTTTTTTAATTCCGGAATGGCATGAATTAAATTATATCCATCTACAATTATTTTTTTCATAAGCTAAAACTAATAAGTGATAGTTTCTTTGCACCTCGGTGTCTCGGTGTGAAAATCAATTCTGATTACTGGCTTCTGGTTTCTGACTTTTACAATCCCCCTAAATCCCCCTTTATCAAAGGGGGACTTTACTACCTTCGTTTCTGTTATTATACTTTCACATCTACATCTTTTTATTCTTCATTCTCAATTCAAAATTCTCCATTCTTATTTTTTAATTCCATTTTTCATATTTTATCTTTTGTATTTTTTCTTTTGTATTTTGGATTTTTCCCCTTCGCTTCACTCAGGACATGCTTTATTCTTTTGTATTATTCTAACACCCCTCTAAATCTCCTCCTTCGGCAGGCTTAGGACAGGCTCTCAAGGGGAACCTTTAAATATTTTCGCTTCTCTTTTAATTTTCTCTTAACACCCTGTCTTTATCTCTCCCTCAAGGGAGAGAAATTTTAAAGACACTTAGTTTTGTTTTATCCTTTATTTTTTTTCTTTTGTCTTTTCCCCTTCTCCATATTCCCTTTTTTATTTTTTCTTTTAGATTTTGTCTTTGTTTTTATCATCTTATACCCTTATTTCCCCTATATCCCATATTACTATATTAGCCAATTACCAAATTACCCAATAAACTTATACCCTATACCTTATACCAAATTTATCCTTGTTCCTTGTTTTATCTTTTATCTTTTATCTTTTGTCTTTTGTCTTAATAACGCCCTCGTATACCACCTCTGCTGGTCCAATCAAAAACACCTCTTTAAAATCCGTATTAAATTCCACCTTAAGTTCACCCCCTCTGGTAATAACCATGATCGGAGACTGTATATGAAAATGCCGGGAGGCAATCAAGGCAGAAGCAACACAGCCGGTGCCGCAGGACAGGGTTTCATCCTCAACTCCTCTCTCAAAGGTTCTCACCCTTATCTGATTTCCTGAATACTGCACAAAATTTACATTTGTTCCCTGGGAGAATGCTGCATTGTGTCGGTAATAAGGAGCTTTTTCTCCCAAGTTGATTTCTGCCACTTTATCAGTAAATATAACATAATGGGGCACTCCTACCACTATATAGCCTCCTTCTTGTAATCCCTGTTCTTTAATCAGATTAAGTCCGGTTTTAATCTCAGAGGTAGGATTTAAAAATAACTTCACTTTATCTTCCTGTATATTTACAGGATGCAATCCGTCTTTTGCCTTAAGCACAAAGGAATCTGATTGAATAATATTTTTGATTTTTACAAACAGAGCAACGCACCTGGCACCGTTTCCGCACATGGCAGCCTCTTTGCCGTCACTGTTAAAATAGCGCATATAAATTATATCATCCTTTATCCCATCCACCAACAGTACACCATCCGCGCCCACTGAAAACTTACGCTGACATAATCCCTGAAAAAAATCTTTCTCATCTCCCTTAAAAACACCGGTCCTATTATCAAACACTATGAAATCATTACCGGTGCCGTTCATTTTGGTAAAATGTATGTTCCCCAGCATAGTATTTCCTTTTTTTATTTATCCCTCAAAATAAATGTTTCCTTATTAACTCATGATCCACCAGCTGCTTTAATCCCTGATAGAATTTTGTAATGGGAAATCCCACCACATTAAAAAAACAGCCTTCGATTCTTTCCACAAAAAATCCGCTCTGATCTTGAATCCCGTAGGATCCGGCTTTATCCATAGGACTGCCGGTGGCAACATAGGCATCTATCTCCCAGTCCTCCAGTTCCCGAAAGGTTACCCTGGTTTTTTCCACATCTTGATAGATCCTTCCCTTCTTAAGTAATAAAGTGAATCCGGTATACACTTCATGGGTATTTCCGGATAATTTGGAAAGCATTTCCCTGGCCTCTTCCGGAGAATTCGGTTTCCCTAAAATTTCCCCCTGCAGATAAACAATGGTATCCGCAGCTATGATTAAACCATCACTGACTTCATCCGCCACTGCTTTGGCCTTGCGCAAAGATATTTCCTTGACGAACGCTTCTGGTTCATCTTTTTTGTCAGAATCTTCAGAAACCTCTATTGCCTTAATTCTGAATTCAATATTCATCTGACGGAGCAGGGCAGCCCGCCGCGGGGACCGGGATGCTAAAATGATTTCAGGGAAACCCTTCATTAATGTCTCCTAAAAATCTGTTTGTATTTTGTTTTCTTTAGACACCCTCTCTTAATCTCTCCCTCAAGGGAGAGAAACTATTTGACTTTCAAAAATAATATCACAACAAACACTCCCCTGATAAGGGAAGATTAAGAGGGGTGTATGATACATATTATTTTTAAAAATCATTCTGTCTGCGTATAATATCTTCTGACCACTGGCCTCTGATTTCTGGCTTCTGCCCACTGGCCTCTGAACTTTTTCCTTATTCCTTGTTTTATCTTTCTTCTTTTTTCTTTTGTCTTTTTTCTTTTGTCTTAGCATTACCGGGTCTCAGGAATAAGGGTAACCGGTCCGTAATTATGAATTTCCACTTCCATCATAGCTCCGAAGATTCCGGTTTCCACCTTCAAGCCGGTCTGCCGGCATTCCTCCACAAACCTCTCGTACAACTCTTCAGCTTCTGAAGGTTTGGCAGCTTCCGTAAAGCTGGGCCTTCTTCCTTTTCTGCAGTCACCGTAAAGGGTGAATTGAGAAATCACCAGAATTTCTGCTTCCGTTTCCAGCGCAGAAAAATTGAAATTACCTTTCTGATCTTCAAATATACGAAGATTGACACATTTTCTTGCCAGCCAGCTCACCTCTTCCTCCGTATCTCCCTCTTTAACTCCCAGAAGGATTACTATCCCCTGGCCAATCTGGCCGATCACCTCTCCCTCTACTGTTACTTTTGCTTTTCTTACTCTTTGTATTACTGCTTTCATTTCAGCTTCCCAGGTAAACGGCTAATAAGCCAATGAGCATATTAATTTTCATCATTACTTCCAGTCTTCTTAAATTTTTAACCCCGCTGTCGGACCACATTGACACTATCACATAAACCAGAAAAATATCTACTCCTATAACCACAATAATTAAATAATAAATGGAGAAAATATGTAAAAAATAGGGAATAATCATTACAACTATCAACATGATAAGAATAATTGAGGTAAGTAACAAAGCCGCTTTATCGCCATACCGAACCGGGAAACTTAGTACTCCTTCCGAGCTGTCTCCTTTTTTATCCTCAATATCCTTGATTATCTCCCGGGCAAAATGATAGAAAAGGGCAAATACTCCCACCACACATGCTTTTCGTATATTGCCAACCGCAACTCCCCCGTACACAAAAGCCAGCCCTGTGAGTAAGGCAACCACACCATTGCCCACCAGAACCATTCGTTTGAAGTTTCTGCTATAAAAATATAAAAGAAGGCAAGTAATTCCGGCAATGATAACACAGGTGATATTAATAAAGAAACTTATCGCCCATCCGCTTATAAAGAGTAATAGGGAAAAAATAAAAGCATTATGAGGAGATAGGATTCCGGAGGGTAAAGGGCGATTTGGTTTATTGATTCTGTCAATGTCAATATCAAAAAAATCATTAATGCTGTTTCCTCCCCCGCAGATAAGAAATCCGGAAAAAGCCGCTAATAACAGCCTGACTACCGGTTCCATGGATCCGGTCACCACTCCGCCTATAAAAATGGATACGCCGGCCAGCAAACAATTATGGGGCCGTATCAATAATATATACCCTTTAATTACCTTCATAGCCATAAGGTAGGAGTAAACCGGGAAAAATGCAATATGGAATGGTTGGTTTTTAATAACCTGATAAGGGACTGACTTTATTTGAATATGTAAGGATTTATATAATAATGCTGTTGAAATTCTAACATTTTTAAATTAAGTCTATTTTGTCAAATTAACATATAAAATGTTTGTATCTGCCAAAATTACAAAATATGACAATTTTGTCTGCCATATTGGCAGAGATAAAATTATATTGACTTTCTATTATTTATAATTAACATTCTTTAATCATCTGTAAATTAAGGATTTAGATTATAATATTAAATCCTGGCACGTAGATTGCTTATATATTGAATGAACATGAAAGATAACAAAGTAAAAAAGAAGGAGGTGAACAACCATGACACTCGTAAAATACAGACCCTTAAGAAGTTTACTCTCATTTGATGATGAAATGAGAAATTTCTTCAATCTGGGTAACTACGAATCTGACACTGCCTGGAGTCCCAATGTGGATATAATCGATAATGAGGATTCTTATGAAGTAAAGGCTGAACTTCCGGGATTAAAGAAAAAAGACATTAACATTTCTGTAGAAGACGGTATTCTGAGATTAAGCGGTGAAAAGAAAACCGAAAATGAAAAAAATGAGAACAATTATCACCTCAGAGAAAGTTGTTACGGTAAATTTGAGAGAAGTTTCCGTCTTCCTCAGGATGTCGAATCCGAAAACATAAAAGCTCAGTTTAACAACGGTGTATTAGATATACAAATTCCGAAATCTGAAAAAGCCAAACCAAAACAAATCCCCGTATCATAATGATACGTTAACATAAACACTTCAGATCCTGTAGATAACTCCAGCAGTTAGTCAGAACAAAAAAGCGGGCATAAAATGCCCGCTTTTTTTATTTTGATCAATATGGTAATTTTTTGAAGAAATTACTTCAATTCATAAATTGAAACTGAGAGTTGTGCATTATGCGTTATCATCCATCCTATGATTACTCAATAGGGAAAATTAAAACTCAAATTCCAATCCAAAAATAGGCAAAAGAGCCCATTGTTTGTTTTCCGAAGGTTCATTCCTAAACTCATTCCAGTCGTAACTGGTTATATTTTTTCGACCATAGGCATTCCAGACCGATACATAAAAAACCAAATTCGATCTGCTAAAAAGAAATCGCCGGTCAAATCGAATATTGAGGGAATGGTAATCCGGCAGTCGTAAAGCATTGGTTTGAGTATGATCATACACTCCTTGATAAGCTTGTTGGGAAGCACTCACATTGAAAGGCGTATATGGTCTGCCCCCGGCATAAATCCAGCGCAGGCTGAACTCCCATTTATTATTCGGTTTATACCCCCCCTCGACATTACAGGTAAACCGGTTATCATAACTTCGATTTCTCCAAATCCCATTATAATCACGATATCTCGACTGAAAATAGGAAGCACTTATCATGCCGTAAAAATATTTTGCCAGTTTCTTTTGAATCATAAGTTCAATACCGCGGGAATACGCCTTCCCCTTATCAACAAACTGATTGGGATTATGAAAAAGACCGTCAATAACCATTTGATCAATAATTGAAAAGGTGGGTTGTTTGGGATCCAGAGGAAGGTCACTGTATTCCTTGTCATATACTTCCAGTGTCAGGCGGGTGTTTTCGGAAAGAAGTTGACTCAAACCCAAGATAAAGTGATAGGCAACAGGTGTTTTTAAACTTTTATTCAAAGGATTTTGAGTTAATAATACCAGGGGTAAATCCTGATGAAAAATCCCTGCCGAACCATTAATGGCTGTCACCTCATTAAGGTGATATGAGAAAGAAAATCGGGGGGAGACAGTGGTATTTTCATTATAGGTAAAATATCCAATTCTAATCCCCGGTTCCAGGGTTAATTTAGAAACCGGCTGCCAATTGTAGCTCAGGAATCCAAACAATTTTGTTGCTTCTAACTTTTTATTAATACGAATTGCAGGAAGGGAATTACCCAGAGCATCAACATTCTCTCCAAAAAAATTATCATTATAATTTCTAAGGTGCTTAATTTCTACTCCGAATCTCAGGCTATGGTTTGGATGTATACTATAATAGTTTACATTTCTCAATTTAAATTCATGCTCCTCAGGAACAAATTCATACAGTTTTTTTTCAATTCCCGTCTCCTGGAAGCTGTGGGTATCATAGCTAAGATAATTGCCTTGCATAACCGTATGGGATAGAGAAGTGTTGGAATATCCTTTTTTCCCCCATAGATATCGCCAATTTATTCCCAGGGTATTTTGGATCATATGGAAATTCATATACATACTTTCTTCGTTTTCAACCGCATACTCCCTGTCACTGCTGATCCGGTCAAGCCCCAAAATATCTAGTAAGGTTAATTTATGATTTGGAGAAATATCATAAACCAGCTTCCCTTGAATGTCTCCATAATTGGGAACCGAATTTAAATCTTCCCCAATTGCCCCTACGATAAAATCCAGAAAACTTTTACGGGCGGAAATAAGCCAGGAACCTTTACCCCGGGCAAAGGGCCCTTCGGCAACACCTCCCATACCGGCAAAATGCAACTCCAGCTGGCCGTCGAATTCATCCCGATTCCCTTCTCTAAAGGATAATTCCATTATGGAAGATAGTTTGTCACCAAATTCTGCCGAAAATCCTCCGGTATAAAAATTGACATCCCGAATAAAATCCACGTTCAGCATACCAATAGGGCCGCCGGATGATCCGTATTCCGGAAAATGGTTAATATTGGGAACTTCAATATTATCGATATAAAATCCGTTTTCAAAGGCAGCACCTCCCCGGACAATCAGGCTGTTTTTGGAATCATCAACCTTGGCTACCCCGGGTAAACCATAGATAATTCTGCTCACATCTCCAGCTGAACCAGGCGCTCTTCTTATCTCCTCTGAGGAAAAATTAACTGCACTTACTGGATGATTATTCTGAGTAGTAAAATAGCCTCCGCTCACCCTGACTGCTTCAGTTTTTAGGGCAGTCATTTTTAATTCAGCATCACAATAGGTGATTCTGTCCGGCCGGACAATGATATCTGTTTTAGTCACCAGAAGGTAGGAAATATGACTAAATTTTAAAGAATAATTGCCAACCGGTACTTGATCAATTCTAAAAATTCCCTTTTTATCAGTTGCGGATCCCTGGCTGGTATTGAGGAGGATAACATTTACTCCTGCTAAAGGAGCTTTAGTTTCCCCATCAATAACTTTTCCTTTTATGGTGCCGGTCGGGATTTTATTCTGGGCATTAAGAGTAACATAATGTACAGTAAATAAAACAAGATATGACAGGAACCAAATTTTTAAAAATTTCATTGAATCATTCCTCCTTTTTTTAATCAGTTTATTCCTTTTTAATTTATTATTACAGTTCTACTCCATTATTTGATAAGTTGAAATAGAAAACATAAAAGCCTAGTTCATAAATAATATAACAACACTTTATTTTCTGGCATACATATTAATACGCCGGAAGGTTTCAAAACAGCGTCCGTCTTCTTGCAAAGTCTCTTCTATCATTTGTCTTATCACTGTTTCTCTGAATCTCTCTTTTTTATCCTTGGGAATATAGTGCAGAAAAGGAACAATACCGGGCTGATCGATCCATTTGATCAGATCTTCCTTATGGGCAAAATAGCGATCCGCATTTTCTTTCCATACCTTTATTTCGGAAAAATGTACAGTACTGATTATTTTTTTATATTCCTCCAATGACGGCATATACCAGGGCCAGTCAAAGTCCTTAAAAGAGGACCTATATTCATTCCTGGTCATTGTCCTGCGCAAGACTTTGAAAAAAAAGGAACACGTTCCCTCTGCGGCAAAATTAACCCGTACAATCCCCCGGTCAGATAATATATTTTTCACTGATGACCACAGCTGGTGGTGATTTCTGATCCAATGTAAGGCGGCATTGGAAAAAATAACATCAAACTTTTCTGATAAATTTAAGGCATTTATGTCTAATAGCTTGAATGCAAGATTATACTTTTTCTTCTCTCGGGCTGTCTCTAGCATCCCCCGGGAAGCATCTATTCCCAAAACAAATCCCTGCGGAACCAGTTCCGCCAGATGTGCGGTCAGGGTTACGTCCCCGCAGCCCAGATCAAGTATGCGTTCATTACCGATTAAAGACAAATCTGAAATTAATTTCTTGCCCCATTCTCTCTGATGCGAAGAGGCTTTTTCATATTGTTTTCCCTTAAATTCGTAAGGCATAAATCCTATCAATCATTTATGTTATCTAAAAACATTTATAAAACACAAGGGAAAAAAATAAAGGTGTAATCTATCTGGACCGATTACTCAATATCCAAAATAGCGTCCATTACAGGATCAACACAATTTTTGTATTCATTAAAAGATAATTCCGTGGTAATATCCGGATATAAGGAAGGGGGATCGTCAACTAAATATTGAAAATATTTGGTTGAGTAATTGACTATTACTCCGGAATTAGGCAAGCTGAAATTTTTTACTTCCCCGTAATGATTTGGTTTTCCTCCGGTAGCTTCTCCCACAAATAGAGCATTGGTCTGATTTTTAAAGGTAAGTGAATTCAAAATAGCAGAAGAGAAAGTTTTTCTCCCTATAACAATAAAAAGATGACTGGTTTGATTAATCTGATTCCTTTCTTTTATCCCGTTAATGAGGGGCTGGGCAATAACCGAACTTCCGCCCCCGTTCAGCCGCATATCAAAAATGAACTTATCAATCTGTTGAGAATCGATGTAACCCAGTACCTCATCAGTAAAAGAGTCAAAAGACTGGGAACTCATCTCTCTGCACCTGTTATACTGGGCATACATAACCGAGGAGTCCTCCACCAGGGTGAACCAGTAGTTGAAATTTGTGCGCTGCAGGTATAAAGGCAAAGATCCTTGTTTATCATCCAGGATAGTAATCCAATTTAGGGGGGAACCATACGGTTGAGGAGTAAAGGAGAGTTCGCCGGCATCTTCAAACTCTATTAAGATCGAGTTAATATCATTAATAATACCCAAAGCAGATAAAATTTCCGGACTCATCATATAATTCGGCCCCATATTCTTCAGCTGCGCCTCATTTTCATGAGAAATAACCGTTTCCAGTAGATCATTTACATCATCTATGGTATAACTGCCGATGCCTGTTACTCGTTCACCCAGAATGGTTTGATACTCGGAGGAAGCTGCAATGACATATAAACCATCTGTAAACCAGTACAGCTGCAGAGGTACCATCTGAAAAAGACCGGTTGTGGTAGGATAAATAGTAGTATGAGCATCACCCACCAGGGCAACTATTTTCATCAATCCTACAATAATTTTATAATCATCCCAAGAAGAAACCTGCGCTCTAAGCTCGTCTACTTTATCATAAAATTCCTGAGATGAAATTTTGAAAAACAAATTATAATGACGTTCGGGCAATTCCCGGGCAAAATAATCCAAGTCTTCACTCCAATCTTCACCCCTGGGCCTGACCGGATCACTGCACTGGATAATAAAAACAAGAGAAAAAAGAACAAGTATTGTACATATGATTTTTTTCAGAGAAACAATTTTTGTTATAAAATTATTCATAAAAAATTTTTCCTTGGCAAAAAATACTCCTTCCTAGAGGATAGCTTTTATAATCAGATAAATAAATATTTGAACAATATATGCGTTCTCATCTATTTAATCAAGTGTTTTTAATTTTTTTCCACCCCGGCCTTTATTCTTTTAAGAAACAAATTTTTTATCCAGGGCAGATCACTCGAGTATTTTAAAAACAATGATTAAATATTTTGTTTTGGTTTTAATGGTCATTTTTTCAATAGTATATATTCTGATATTTCTTTGAAAAATTTCAAAATATTTTTCATCCTTTTCTCTAGATTCCATTAATAATTTTCTTTCTGAATTAAAGTACAGGATGTTAATATCTGCTACCCAACCACCAGCCTGAATATGTATCGAATACATTGATCACCGGCAGAGTATTGCTCCAGTCATCAGACATGCCACGGTTGCATAATCCCCCATCAGGACGGGGTGAGATTGCCGGCTCCCACCAAAAAATTCCCCTGGTGACACTGACCTAGGACATCACAGTCAATTTCCCGGGGAAACAAATTATCGAAAAATTATTTGGTTCGTTCCAGATAGCTTCCCTTTTCCATCTGTATCATGATTATTTTTGTGTATTTTTTTAAATAATTCTTTGAAATGGATGTGCTTTTTAAATTAAAACCTATATATTATGTCTACTAGGGATTATAGGTTAATACCAGTCAATCAATTCCAAAACATTTATTATTTTATATTATATTACTTTAATTTAATAATTATATCCCTAAACAGATAAATATCATGCCAAAAACATCTACTGTTACATAAAGAATTCCAATTATACTATGCATAATTCTTTTCATCCCATTATCTTGTAAGTGTGTACCAGTACTATGCTTGTGACCTTCGGTCAATCTCAAGTAGCATTTCCCTGTGTTTATATACGCATAACGAATTCGGGATTCCCCTATACATTGTTCAAAGTTTTAAATGAAGGCGGATGACCTGCACTTAAACCTGCAATTTCATATCGAGCTGGTTCATAATGTTTCTCAGCAGTAAAGGGAGATAAAAACTTATCATTCACTAATTCTTCAGCCACAAAAAAGGCATTTCCACCAGTTAAATTACATCCAACCAGTAAATATCCTTTTTTCTTTAAGTTCAATTCAAGAAATTTTAAAGAAGCACCAAAATAATCTGTTCCATCCCATTTGTGCTGTGGATTATATTGCATACAATATTCGATAGGTGGATGAAATTTCGCATTATATTCTATTACTAGTACTCTTGTTCTTATAACCGATATGGCATCAAACAAATGAAAGTCATTACCGTCAACATCTATTGATAAAAGATCAATTTCTTCTTCCTTTAAATTGTTTTGTAATATTTGATTAATATTATTTTTATAAAGAAAAGAATGCGAAACTTTCAGTTCACCTGAGGTTATTTTATTGGCATATCCTTTAATTATATTATTATAACTTTTTAGGGATGCTTCAATCCAGAGACCTTTCCAGGATTGGAATAGTAAAGCTAGGGTATTATTTTCCAGTCCATTTCCTGCCCCAAACTCCACAAATGTTTTATTGGTGGTCCCGATTCTCTTAAAAATTTCACTAATGATTCCATCTTCCTCATTTTTGGAAAATACTTTATAACCATAACGAGTTAAACATAGTGGGTCTTCATATCTTTTAGAATTTTGAAGGCTTTTAAGCATCGTTTTTCTCTCAATTTCCAAGTATTTATTCAACGCCCAGATAGTACGTATTATTCTTTTTTTCATTTGTAAAACCTTTTTAAACATAAATCCTCCCTTCTATTCTAATAATATCATTCAATTAATTATAATATATAAAATTCAATCCATAAAATCTACAGTTAGGGAAAGAAGATTAATTGTATTATACCTCCTTCACTGAAGATCCTCCCGGTCCTGGTAGTCCGGCGTGCTTATAATGGGATCACTCCCTCAAATGTAGATAGTAGGTAATTATATTTTGCAGATTATTATTAGTTTTAAATCAGGATGAAATACCCAGGACGATCAGTATCACCTGTCATAGCCAGTCAATCCATCTGCTCCATATGTGTGGGCCTTGTCCAATTTAAAAATTTCGCCAGGTATAACACCGCTTCTATTTTATGATAATCTTTAGATTGCGGGCTGGAAAACTCTCCAATTTTTTTTCTCGAATAAGTTACCCAAAGCGATCAAAAATCACTTTTAACTTCTTCCCCAATCCTATTTGTTCAACTCAATTCTTAAAAATCATATCCTAAAAGCATATTGAATATAAAAAATTAATTAATCCCTATTTAACAACTCATCCAGGAAATGCCAAGTATTTTCTCTATATAATTTAAAAAATCAGTAATTCAGTAATTTCTACTTTTTTCCAAAAAAAAGCGGGCTTTATCCTTCCTACCCGCTTTTTTATTCTAATCAAGTTCCCCACCTTTACTGAGGCATACCCATTTTCCGCTCCTTTTTGGTATAGTCGGAAGGAATCTGAAATACAGAAGCGGGAGCATCCTTGGCACCATACTCAATTACCTCACTCCAGGATTTAATTTCCTGGCCCATAACATTTCTGACCGCCTCGGATTTAATCACCAATCCCTCTATCTTATTAAATTCACTCTGCAGCTTATCCTGGTGACTTTCCATACCTGGCAGCATCAGATAGGATGCATATTGTAATTTTTTATAATTTGATGCCGGCGGTTTTACTTCTGGAGCCGCCCAAAGTTCCGCATTCACGGTTGTTCCCATTATGCTCATGGTCTGCTGATATTTTTGGCAATCCAAATTATTGATGACTGTATGTTCATTGGTAGGGGTAACCGTGACTTCCATATTCCCCATCATCTGTTTCATCATTTGCTGCATCTGGGCATTTTCCTCTGAGGCTGCCTGTTGATCAAGATTCATCACCATGTAGGTCTTGTCCTTATGATTAAGGGTGGTTATGGTTTTGGCAGCAAAATCCATGATCATGGAATGCTCTTCTCCCAGAATGGCTAATTTGGTATCGGACATCCAGACGGTCTGGGTCTCATTCTGCTCCGGTTGTTTTTGTCCCATCATAGTATAAGCATCAGTATGAACCTTCTGTTTGATAAAGAAATCCTTGGCATCCAGGGGAGATGCAACCAATAATAGGATTAAGGCCATAATCGATAAAATCAAACCTATTGTTTTCATTTTTAACATAGTTCCTCCTTGTTAATATTAAATAATACTATATGTATTAAATTATCAGCTAAGAATTATTGTTCCCCTTTCTATTAAATTCAATCAATTCCACGGGAGCCCCGTTATGTTTGATCATTGCTGCTCTCACTCCCTGAGAGGGAACCTGGGGAGCGGAAAGAATCTCAAATGATCCCTCCTGCAAAGCCTTATCTAAATCCTCCACTTCAAAAGCAATATGGGGAACGGTTCGGACTAATTCAGACACCGGAGAATTATCTTCAAACCGCATCCACTCCACCCCAAAAGGGCTGGATTCAAAACCGGTTACATACATGTGAAGATGAGGAATATAGCGTTCATCTAACAAGGGTTTAGTGGCGGGAATTCCCAGATGATGGTATTTCCATCCCCACTTTTCCACTGCCAAGGGGGGATCCTGATTTTGTCTTATTTTTCCCATTGATAATTATTTTAATCCCATAACTATAATGAAATTAGCCCGGGCTGAACAAATCATACTGTTCAGCCAAGGCTTATAATATTTAGGCGGTCTGATTGGTCAAATCTATACATTTCTGGTACTTATACCGCCATGAACTGTAGTGATTTTTATAATAGTATAGGTTTCTATACTAAAATCTGATCAAAGCCAGAATTGGCTATTAATCTTCAGCAGGTATGATTATTACATCAATTCTTCTGTTTTTCTCTCTGCCTTCCTGAGTATCATTATTGGCAATAGGTTTTGTCTCACCATAGCCCACTGAATTAAGACGGGAGGCAACCAGATCAGAATTGGCAATCAAATAATCCTTGACTGCATTGGCCCGGTCAGTAGAGAGTTGTTGATTCATTTTATCACTTCCCCTGGAATCAGTATGCCCTTCTATAATGATATCACAATCAGGATATACCTGTATGGCTTTAATCACCTTGCTGAGCAGACCAAAATAATTACTTTGAATAATTGATTTACCGGAGGGAAAAGAAATAGCCAGAAGACGTATAATCACATTGTTCCCATCCCTGAGTATTTTTGCTTCTTCTGGAGTAAAAAGACCTTCCACCTTGGCAAACTGTTCTCTGCGTATTTTCTGCTGTTCTAACAATTGCGATAATGCTTTTTTTCTGGATTCAAGATCACCCACCTGAGATTTCATTACTGAGAGTTGCTCATTAGCATCCTGTAGTTTCAGCTCCAGGGAATTCTTGTCTTTTTTTAACTGATCAATGACAGTATTAATTTCAGTAACTGTTTGGGTATATTCTTTGTCAAAACGAGGTTCTATATCTACAGTCAGGGCAATACTTTTTAAATAGGCTTCAGTTTGTAACAGGATTGATTCCAGGCTTTTATCATCTTTATCTATTTGTTGGATCTGTTTTGCCAAATGGATGGCATGGTTAACTTCATATTCTGCTTCCGTGGCTGTTTTAGTAGCCATGGTGGTATCGTATTGATTATTTTTCAGAATATTTTCAGCTTTATCAGCCAGCTGTTGAGCACGGGACAGCGTCTGCGGTGCAAATTTTTCAACTTTCATATCATCTGCTTTTCCCAACAATTCCCAGGTATCTGACAGGATTTTATTTTTCAAAGCAACCAACTCCAGCTCCCGTATTTCCTGAATTACCTCTTTTGACTCCTGCAAGGCCTTATTTAATTTTCCATCTTCAAGAATTTTCCCCACATCTTTTACTCTGTCTTCAATATCCTGTACCGCATTCTTATCATCTACAAACATAGCAACCTTAAGAAATTTATTACGGGCCTGCACACATTCGGATAAATGGGTTATGAAGAGTTTAGAGGTTTCTACTGCCTTGAGGAAGTAAACCTCTGCCATCTTGATCTCATCCTTGAACTTCTCTGCCTCTTTTCCCTTTTGATAATCTGCATAGGCGTTGTTATAGTATTCCTGTGCTTTCTCATACTGGGTAGGAGAATATACCACTGCTTCTATGGAATCAGCTGATTTTTTGGCTTTCCTTGCATCTTTAAAAAGCATGGTTTCATAATCCTGATAGGTTGCGGAGATAAGGCTTTCGGATATGAATATACTAAGCAAAAACAGTCCAAAGAAAAATAATCCTACTACACGTTGTGCTTTTTTTAAGGAACTCATAGGGCACCTCTCTTAAAATTTCATGAAAAAATTTTTTATTGCTAATATTTTATCTATTGTAGAGCTGCCAGAATTCTTACCCGATTAGCAATCTATAGAAATAAATGTATTAAAAATTTATTAATATTATTTAAGAATAATTATTGTAATTCTTGTAAAGCGCCGGATTTTATACATCTTGCACAAACGGTTATTCTTTTGGAATGCCCCTTTACTTTTACCCTTACCTTCTGCAAATTGGGAAGCCAGCGTCTTTTTGTAAGATTATGAGCGTGGCTCACTTTATTGCCTGTAATTGGTCCTTTGCCGCAGATTTCACACACTCTTGACATTATTTCTCCTTACCTAAACAGATACAAAAACTCAACCTTATTTGTATATCATACAAAAAAATAATTTAAAATGCAAGCTCAAAAATAATTTATATATTTAAAATTATATTCTTTTTGTTTATATTAATATGACTTATTATCTAAAGAAAGGAAAATTTATGTACCTTACTCTCTATCAAATTGATGCTTTTACGGATAAAATATTCCATGGTAATCCTGCGGCTGTATGCCCACTCAAAGAATGGCTTGAGGATTCCATCCTGCTCTCCATTGCCCAGGAAAATAATCTCGCTGAAACCGCCTTTTATGTAAAAAAAGACAATGCATTTCATATTCGCTGGTTTACTCCCAAAACTGAGGTTAAATTATGCGGTCATGCCACCCTGGCAACAGCTTATGTATTATTCAATATTCTGGAATACCCAAAAAATAAGATCGAATTTTTTTCAGCTTCTGGAAACTTAGGAGTTAATAAAGATGGTGAATGGTTTATCCTGGATTTTCCTTCTAATCCCCCGACTGTATGTGACCTTCCTGCAGAAATAAAGCAAGCCTTTCACACCACTCCCTTGGAATGCCTGCAATCAGAGGATTATCTAATTGTATTTAATAAGGAAGAAGAGATTGCTAAAGCACATCCAGATCTGGAAAAACTAAATAAGCTCGATAAACGCGGTATCATCATTACAGCCCCTTCCTCTCACTATGACTTTGTCAGCAGATTCTTTGCTCCCGGTCTGGGAATCCCGGAAGACCCGGTCACAGGTTCCGCTCATACTGAATTGACACCCTACTGGTCCCAAAAATTAGGTAAAAATAAGCTTAGCGCCAAACAGCTATCTACCCGGGGAGGTGAATTAAAATGTGAATTGAAAAATGATCGAGTGCTTATTGCCGGGAAAGCGGTTAAATATATGGAAGCTGCCATAACAATTTAAAAATGATTAAAATCAATAAAAATATAACCATTCCTGAAAATGAACTGCATTTTAATTTTATTCGTTCTTCCGGACCGGGTGGCCAGCATGTTAACCGGGTTGCCACTGCTGTACAACTGAGATTTAATCTTAGAGATTCATCCCTTTCCGAGGATGTGAAGCAAAGACTCAAAACACTTGCCGGCAGCAAGATAAATAAAAACGAGGAATTGATTATAGAAGCAAAACGGTTCCGAACCCAGAAAAAAAACCGTAATGATGCAATACACAGACTGGTTAAATTAATTAAAAAAGCAGCAAAAAAACCAAAACTCCGGAAAAAAACCAAGCCACCCCTGAAAGCTCATAAAAAACGTCTGAAAGAAAAAAAGATACAGAGTGAAAAGAAAAAATTGAGAAAGAAGATTAATACCATACACTATAAATAAAATAATTTTTTAATATTGGATGAGGAAATCCAATAATTTTTCAGAGTCCTGCAATAACAATATTCAAAAGCAGTGTACTTAGAGAAGTTGCAGCCTTAGCCTTGTTCTCGGCGATCTCTGCCTTTAAATATTTATGCACATTTTTTAGATATTCCCGAATAACAATTTTTTTTATAAATGCTCTCTGAAATAATCAGTGATTGTCTGATATAAATGCACCCTGTCTTTCCCTCGCATATTATGTTCATCCCCGGGATAAACAAAATAATCGAGGTGTTTCCCGGCATCAATGGCCTTGCGTAGATATAAAAGACTGTTCTGCCAGACCACTACAGGATCCATAGTCCCATGGATAAGCAACAGCTTTCCCTCCAAATTTTCAATATAATTCAACAGACAGGCTTCTTCATACCCTTCCGGATTTGCCTGGGGAGTATCCATATAGCGCTCTCCGTACATCACTTCATAGTAACGCCAGTCAATGACCGGACCCCCAGCAACAGCCACTTTAAATACTCCCGGCCTGCGAGTCAACAAAGAAAGGGCCATAAATCCTCCGTAACTCCAACCCTGTACCCCGATTCTGTTTTTATCCACATACTGTAGAGATTTAAGGTATTCCACTCCGGTCATCTGATCTTCCATCTCGATGGTCCCCAGTCTGCGAAAAATCGCTTGTTCAAAATCCCGACCCCGATTGTTGGTTCCCCGATTATCCAGGGAAAAAATAATATACCCCTGCTGAGCCATATACTGAAACCAGAGTCTCCACCCAGAAATCCAGTTATCGATCACCATTTGCCCATGAGGACCACCGTAAACATAGATGATAACCGGATATTTACGGGCAGGATCAAAATCAACCGGCAGGATCATTCTGGCATTAAGCTGTATACCCTGCTGGTTTTGTAAAGTAAGGAAGGTAACCTTACCAAGCTTATAATTCTGCAGAGGATTTTCTGCTTGAAGAAGTACTCTCCGCTCTCCGCCATTTTTATCGAGCAGTGAAATTTTCCGCGGAACCGTACTGCTGGAATACCTGTCAATAAAAAACGAGCCTTGAGAGTTGGGAATGATGTTATGTATTCCAGGAGAAGAGGTGAGTTTTTTTGATTTACCGGAATAAAGATTGATTCGAAAACCATGTTGTTCCCTGCCGTCCTCAGAAGCAGCAGTGTAATAAAAATTTCTGGCGGAATAATCAAATCCCTGAAGTCTGATAATTTCCTGCTTCCGATTGGTAAGCTGTTTAATTTGTTTCCCCTCAGTGTTGTAAAGATAAAGTTGATTAAATCCGCTGCGCGCAGATAACCAGATGAACCGATCCTGTCTGTTGGTAAGAAATACGGGCCCAAAAAAAGGTTCTATCCAGGTATCGTCTTTTTCCTCCAGCACTGTATTAAGCCTTTTCCCAGAATAAGGATCATACTCCCGGAGCTGAAGATAATTCTGATCCCGGTTAAGGTGAGTTACATAAATACGGCTTCCATCCGGACGCCAGGTAACCTGAGGCAGATACTGATCCTTGGGCTGTCCGGTGTTTAAAAAAGTTAGGGAAGTACTTTTAATATCATATACACCGATGCTTACCTGTTCACTATTCATGCCGGCCATGGGGTAGCGTATAGAGTGTAAAGTAGCCGGCCGGAAAGCAATATCAACCAGAGGATACTCGGTGACCATAGTTTCATCTTTGCGATAAAAAGCAATCTTTTTCCCCTGGGGAGACCAGAATATACCATCATGAATACCAAATTCAGCTCTGTGTATGTAAGAATCTCCATTGGAAATCCCACCTCCCCCATCATGAGTAATTTGTATTTCAGGACCGGAAGGCAGAACAATAAAAAGATTACCATTTCTGGTGAAGGCTATACTGTAGGTATGGGGTTCAAGATCAATATTTGTTGCCTCTCCCTTTATCTGATTAACAATTTTTCCCTTTTTTTTCTGCACATCATATACAATTAACTGCTGATTATTAAAAAAATAGAATAATCTATCATCTTTCCAGTGTATTTCCGGAAAACAGGATAAGGGATCCAGGTTCAAATCTGACAATACTTTATTGAGTGAATCCAGAGTGATTAATATAGTGTTTCCACTGGAATCGACTTTGCCCCGAATAAGACCATACTGATCATTAAGGGAATCGACAAAAGAAAATTCATTACTCTCACCTATCCACTGTAGTTGGTCCATATCCTCTATTCTGAAAACATTGTCACTGCCCAGGATTGCCTCTTCCAGGGTAAAGAGCTTATCCTGGGCTAGACTGAAAGAAAATAAAATAAAAATTGTGAATAGGGATAATATACGTTTCATATAAATTCCTCAATATTGACTATATAATAATTTATATCCAAATTAAATCTGTCTTATTTTGGTTGATATATAGCCTCTTCCCGAAAGCTCGGAGTTTCCGGGAAGATAAAACCTTCTACATTACAGGAATCCGTTACACTTAGTTGCTTAATAATCTATACCAATAAATAGATATAAAACCAATAACCGCAATCGCTACCACAGCACCCGGAATAGCAGAGGGATAGGCATTCATTATTCCCTGCCTTAAAATATCAACTATGACACCTGCTCCCGTTGCCAGAGGGATAAGACAGAGATTAAAACGAAAAACAAAAATATAAGCAAGCAGATAAATAATGCCTGATATAAGCCCTGCAATTACAAAAAAAGATACACTAACCAGGGAATTGCCGGCAACCATAAAACCCATTAAGACAATCAGAATGGCAAAAATAATTTTTTTCCGGGTCCAGCCCAGGGTGAAATTATCTATGGCAGAAATAATGAGTAAAATCAGGGTTGTGTTCAGGATATACCCTGAAATGGGATGCAAACCACTTCTCAGTATAGGTATATAATAACTCAGGGCAGAAAAATCGGCCCATAATGGTTCCAGGGATGGCTTAAACAAGGCTGTAACTACTGATGAGAGACCGGTGATTAGCATACCTAATCCTAATCCTGCCCCGATATAGATTAGGGTTCTCTGGGGCGGAGATTGTTTTGTTATCCAGCTGGTGATAAAGCCAATGACCAAGGCTGAAACCGCAGATCTAAATAGTATTCCCACTACATTCAGGGCAACCACGGTGAAAATTTGATTGGTAAGCGGTTCGGCGGTGGAAAACTGGGCCATCATCAAGGGCCATTGGTTAAACATATTAATGATACCCACAATTAATAAAAGAGCAAAAAATATTAGAAATATCAAAACAGAAAATTTTTTCCGACTCCATTTAACCACTCCGGTAATAACGCCAGCTAAAAATATTAAAAATATCAGTATACCTACCAAAATCTGTATGATTTGTAACTGACTGTTCCGGTTTCTTTCCTGGCGTTGCCATTCCTCGGGAACATGGATATATCGATAAGAATCAACAACTTTGTCTCCGGCAACCTCCACTGCTATTCTTGTTTCTCCCTGGTCCAGGGGATGATGCTTTTCATCGGCAAAGGTAAAAAGCCAATCTTTGCGCTTAGGTAACTTGGTCGGTTCAGCAGAAACCTCTTTCAGACTGGAAGCATCAAGTTGATATTTTTCCTGAAGAAGGGAATGGGCAAGGCGACGTGCTTGAGTTTCGGAAAGACTGGCCCCGGCCCGACCCTCAGGAAGAATATGCCTTAATCGTAAAACCTCTCCTTTCCCGGTTATGTATATTTGATACTCTTCAGCCCGCTCAGCCACATCCCCTTCAAACCGTACAAACCTGAACTGCCAGCGAGGAGGAAAAATATAGTGACCGGATAATTCCTCATATTTTTCTTTTCCCTCATTTTGCCAGATAAAACGGTCATCATCACCCAGAGGAACCTGGACTCTACCTAAAAGCTGCCAGGTATCTGATAAGGTAATACCTCTATCTTCCAGGGTTTTACGAGCAATCTCCTCTGCCTCACTGCGACTGACTGTAAAGTTAGGGGCATAGTTATGAAAACTGGTGGTAAAAAACCAAATAATCAATCCAACTATGCCTATAATTAATAAAATTCGGGATTTCTGTATACTCAGTACTGGTTGCTTCTCAATTTTGGATTCCACCGATTTTGATTCAATCCTTTTAGGGGGCTGCCAGGAACGATTGTAATCTTCTTTTTTTACCTCCCCTAATTTGGGAGTACGAATCCTTCTCCAAAAAACCAGGAATAAAGGTATAAAGGTCAAAATAATAACTAGCATCCTATCCACCCAGATACCCGGTGCTGTTGAAACAAACAAAGGCATGCCGATCCAGACCACATCCACTGCATAGTGTAGAATTATGGCCGGTAAAAGACCAAAATAAAGATACAAGAGTCCGAAACCAATTGCAGGAATTATCAATTCTACCAGACGGGCATAGGCAGGCTGCTGAGCATAATTGGCATGAGCAGCACCGAAAATTACCGCCTGAAGTATGAATGCTCCTATAATCCATATTTTAGGTTTACCGAACTTCTTACCCAGCAGGGCGGCTCCGGCAATGGGAACCGCTCTGAATAAGCACTCTTCCCAGAATCCGGCATGCAAAGAAATAGCAATCGAGGAAAGCCAGGGGAAATAGGTTGCCAGTAAATTTGGATCAAAAAGAGGTGCGGAGGGACTCCACCAGCCTAGAATATTAGTAGCAAATAAATATAAAGCTACATCAAAGGCCAGAAAAAGACCTACTGCCAGATACCCCCCTATGGTTCTGCCCACAACCGGAGTAGTACCTGCAACTTGTGATGACCATACCCGCCAAAATTGAATATGGTGAGGGAAAGCCTTACGAGTGAGGCTCTCCGCTGCCATAAAGGTAATGGTCAGCAGTAATCCTTCACCCAGGAAAATTAAAAGTAATTGTACAATTTGCTGGATTAAAAACCATTGGGAAGAAATGGCAGTATCATAACTCATCCAGGCTAAGGGCCATTGATTAATCTGGGCCAAAACTTGCATGAAGGCTACAAAAAGTCCCCAAAACAAAGGTTTACGCCAGAGGACCCACTGCTGCTTGAGTAAAAGAGATAATCCCACCAGGCAGCCACCGATAATATAAAGGACCACTGCTGCCACCAAAGCAGCAATAGAAATGGTATTGTTGGCAGAACGCATTTCCTGATATTCTCGGGTAAAGGCCTCAGGAATCTTAATAAAATGAGTAAGCTCAGTGAGGGAATCACCCCCCACTTTTAACCGCAGCCGATAGTGGGCCTCTCCGATCTGCACATCCGGACGTTCATACACAAAGGTATGATCGATTCTTTCACTCGGAAGAACTTCCTGTGATTTTTCTATCAGTTTAAAATCCTTCAGATTTACTCCCCATTTTTCCTGGACAGTTTTTTCGGCAATATTCTGAGCACGACTTTCGGAAAGACGCGCTCCTGGTTCATCCTCTGGCAATTTTTCTACAAATCCGTATGGTTGCCCTTTGGGAGTGAAGCGAATAAGTGTTTCCTTGGTTTCATTTTCTTTAAAATGGCGAACTCTCCAGGTGTAAGGATAATATAATTCCTCCTTGATTAGTTGGGTAAAAGCCTCGGCTCCTCCCATTTCCAGTTCAACATAATTTTTAACCTCATCGTCTACCCGGAATATGGCTGCCTGCTTGAAATCTTCCGGCCCCCATTCGTATTGATCGGCTAATTCCCGGGCTTTTTGAATAGCAGTCTGCCGATCCATTTCTAAATCCAGTGATACAATGGGATAGGCTTTGGAAAAATACCGGAGAGTAAAAATTATACTGCCAATAAATAAAACAAAACAAATAATCCAAAAAATTGGTTTTCTGGTCATCTTTCCCTCCCTTTAATAAATGATCCTATTTTTATTGACACCAAAATTTTATTCAAAAATTCTAACACATTAATCAATCAAAATCCATAACTCTATAAACCATTTTTTTATAATTCTTATATTTTTTCTTTTGTCTTTTTTCTTTTGTCTTTAATATTATCCAAAGCTTTCTTTGCTTCTTTATTATTCGGATCAATATTTAAAATATTCTGAAAGGTCTCTTCTGCCTGGTCATATTTTTCCTGCCTCTGATAATAGTATCCCAAATTAAAAAAGGGATCTTTATTCTCCGGATTTACCTGGGTAGCTCGAATATATTCCTTCTCTGCTTCTGGGTAATTTCCTTCACTTTCATATATCTGGGCCAGGGCTACATGTCCTTCTACTGGATTTAAATCCATAATCTTCTCAGCTTCTTTTACTGCTTTTTCCTTACCTCCTCCGGCAATACCCGGTGCCTGAAGATAGTAATTGAAAAGTCCTATTCGGGCGTCAAGATTTTCAGGATCTAATTCCACTGCCTTAATCCAGGCATTTTTACATTTTTTAGCATTGGGCAACTTTCCAAAAATCGCTGCCTGTTGTGCTTTCAAACCATAAGCTCGACCCAGCCAGTAATAATACTGGGAACAGGAATCATTCAGTTCAATAGCCTTTTCAGCGTATTCAACTGCTTCCTCAGATTTTTCCTGTTCTAGGCTGTTCTTACACAACTCAATATACTCATCTGCTTCATTGAACCCATTCGGTTGTGCCGGATCTGCTACCTGGGAAAGACTTTTACTAATCGATACTAGGGCAATGAGAATCAGTGCAGTAATAAAAACTCTTCTTTGTTTCATAGTTTCTCCTCTGAAAGCTATTGGAAACGAAATTTTTAAAATTTATCAGTTAACAATTTCACATTCTGTTCATATTTAAAGAAAAAGGATAAAGGATAAAAGATAAAAAAGGATGTAGTATAAGGCACTTGTTTTATCCTTTTTTACTTTATCCTTTATCCTTAAACCTAGTTCTATAAACGAATAATCATTTATGACTGTCAACCCCTCTTATACACCCGCGGCACTCGAGTATTAATATTGGTGAGTATTTCATAGGGAATAGTATGGGCCCATTCTGCCAAATCTTCACAGCTGATTGACACCTTATCAGATTCACCCAAAAGAATTACCTCATCTTCATTATAGGCTGCATCCTTTTCGATATTAACCACAATCTGATCCATAGCAATGGTTCCCACCACCGGATATCTTTTCCTTCTTATAATTACTTCTGCTTTATGGGACATGTTTCGGAAATAGCCATCTCCATATCCCACAGGTACTGTAACGGTCCGTACCAGATGGTCACTACTCCAGGTCGACCCATATCCTACCGGATGTTCCGGTTTTACTGCTTTGAAATATACTACTTTAGATTTCCAGGCCAAAGCCGATTTCACCTTTATTGACTTTTTCACTTCCTGAGAGGGATATACTCCATAAAGCAGAATTCCCGGCCTTACTAGATCAAAATAGGACTCCGGAACCTGGAGAATTGCTCCGGAATTTGCCATATGCTTCAGTTGAGGAGGTTTGACTGATAATTTATTATATAATGATAATACTTCTTTAAACCGATCAAGCTGCATTTGGGTAAACCCTGGATCAGATGCATCAGAATTGGCAAAATGAGAAAATATGCCTTCTACTTCCACATTTTTACACCGAAGACTGGTTTTCAAAAATTCTTCCGCGCTATAATAATGAACCCCTATCCTCTCCATTCCCGTATCAATTTTCAAATGAACTTTTGCCCTGCACTTCATTTGACCAGCAGCCTCTTCGATCTGCAGGAGTTTATCAATAGATGAGGCGGTAATGGTTAGCTTGTGGTTTAAAAAATGGGGCACCTGATTTCCCAATATACCGCCCAATACCAGAATGGGGATAGTGATTCCCTTCTCTCGTAAAAGGATCCCCTCTTCCAGTACCGCCACTCCCAGATAGTCTGCCCCTAACTGCTCCATTAACTGTGCCACCCGTACCAGTCCATGACCATAGGCATTAGCCTTCAGAATGGGCATGATACGGGATGGTGTGACTTTTCCCTTTATGGCCTGAAAATTCTGGGTAAGTCGGTTTAGATCAACCTCTACTAAAGTGGGACGTACTACATCCCTGGTACTGATTACCGGGTGATTAATGGAATTTTTCTCCTTTTTTAAGATGGATCATCTCCTCTGTGATACAATTCTCCGTGCCCCCATAAATCTCTTCTGATAATAGGGATTATCCAACCGTGAAACCACTACTCCCTGGGAAGTAGAGGCATGAATAAATCGATTCTGTTCCAAAAAAATCCCCACATGATAGACTCGGTACCGGGCCTTCCCGAAAAAAACCAGATCTCCGGTATACAACTGGGAGGGTAAAATATTACTTCCCAGGTAAAACAGTTTAGTGGTACTATGGGGAAGTTGCTTATGCAAAACATCGGCGTACACTCGTACCACTAAACCGGAACAATCCATTCCCCCCTTACTGGCTCCTCCGTACTTATATGGTGTTCCAATAAAGGACTCAGCATATCTTTTCAGATACTGCAGTTTAGGATTCTGCGCCCGATATGTTCTTTCCTGGGGAACCGGAGGCACACAACTGGTTATTAGCATAAAAAAAATAACCATAAAACTGCTATGTTGGAATAAGCGGTACATGATCATTATCAATAATTATTTGGCGGAATTGCTTAGAGTATATAAATTCTCAAATAATTTTTGTTTATCTTCAAGACCGGCAACACCGGTATTTATACCATCAATCAGACATACACCCACATACCCGGCATAAGGAACCTCTCGGAATAATATACTGCATCCTTTAAATTCTTTCTGATTCCATTTTTCTTCCAGTTTACTGTAGTATTCTTTTACCTGTTCTTCTGCAATAATCACCTTAAATACTCTATACTGCAAAGTATCTTCTTTATATTCGGCAAACACACAATTGGATAGTGTTTCCAATCCCAGAAAATCTTCTTTAATAAAGTTTTCCGTTCCTTCAACCTTATTTTCTGCAGGTAATAGGGCCAATTCTTTGGGTACCTCATTACTGCCCGGCATAGCATCTGATAATGCCTTCAGCAATTCTATACCTTTTTCCCGGGTTAATTCTCCCTCAAAAACATCAATTTTTATATAGTATTGCCCTTTGAGTAATAAACATTGATAAGGAAGAGAAAGGAGACTTTCAATACCAATATCAAGTGTTTCCTGCTCCCTCCCTTTTTCAGAAGTATAAATACCAAAAGCATTCAGGTTATTTCCCATATCATATATGTTCACAGTAACGGTCAGTTCATCTTTGCTGATATCTCCATAGGTAAGTTCTTCAAATCCGTAAGAAATAAAATGATCCGCTGCTCCATTAATATATTCCCAGAGGTTATCTGAATGATACATCTTTACCTCCCCAACCTGTTGCCATCCCGGAAGGGAAGGAAAATCAAAGGAAAATAGTACGGTTAAAGGAAGAATTATTAAAAATATTATTACAATTTTCTTCATACCTATCCTCATTTTTTTGTATCTTAAATATTTGTGTCTTTGGTTCATGAAATCTTAGAACTGGCTACTGACCACTGACTTCTAGTTTCTACTTGTCAACCTATTAAATTCTCACTTACTTAATCTCTAACTTCTTTTTTATTTTTTCTTTTGTCTTATATTGTATAGAAATTTTTTCATAATTTCAATACCTTTTTAATTTTAGCCAAAATTAATTGCTTTTCTGCCAATTTAGGTTGACTTTCCCAATAATTATAATATATTAAAACAAAAAGAATAATTCTATTTATATAATTTAAGGAGGAGACTATGTCATCACCCTTAATTAATTTAAAACCTGAAATTTTATGGAAATATTTTGATGAAATCAGGAAAATTCCCCGCGAATCGAGACATGAAGAAAAAATTGGTGAATATCTGATATCGGTTGCAGATAAATTCAACTGTAAGAGCAGAAAAGATAGCGTTGGTAATGTAATTATTGAAATACCGGCAACTAAAGGGCATGAAGATGCACCCATTGTGGTTCTGCAGGGGCACCAGGATATGGTATGTGAAAAAAATGCAGATGTCGCCCATGATTTCAGCCAAGATCCCATTAAAGTTAAGATTGAGGGAGAATGGGTAACAGCAGAGGGCACAACCCTGGGTGCGGATAACGGTATCGGGGTTGCCGCAGGACTTGCTCTTCTGGAAGATGATTCGGTCATTCACGGTCCCCTGGAATTATTATTTACTGTGGATGAAGAAACCGGACTCAATGGTGCCAACAATCTTACCTCTGAATTTGTTAAGGGGAGGATACTGCTTAATCTGGACAGTGAAGAATCCGGGGCTTTTTTCGTGGGCTGTGCCGGAGGTGCTGATACGGAAATTACCTTTGATCTAAACCGCAAGAATTCAGCTGCAGGAACAGGGTATAAAATCTCCCTCTCCGGATTTCGGGGAGGTCACTCAGGTCTAGATATTGATAAAGGCCGGGGAAACGCTATCAAACTTCTTGCCCGCATGTTATATAAAACAGAAACTCCATTTGAACTCATCAGTATTGAAGGCGGGAATAAACATAACGCCATTCCCAGGGAAGCTTTTGCTTATATTGCACTTTCCCCTGATAAGGCCGAAGCCTTGAAAAAGGAACTGGATAAAAAATTTCATTCCCTTGCTTTTGAATTCAAAACTGTAGAAAAAAACAGCAACTGGAATATGGAAAAGGCTGATGCTGATACTGCCCCGCTGCAGGAAGAGGACCAGGAAAAACTCTTGCGTTTAATCATGGCAATTCCACATGGAGTAATGGCCATGAGTCAGGAAATAGAAAATCTGGTGGAAACCTCCACCAATCTGGCCATAGTAAGGAGTAAGGGAAAACAAGCAAGTTTATACTCCAGTTCCAGAAGTTCCATAGATTCTGCCATGGAAGCAGTGAGAGCAAGTATTGATGCCATTGGAGAGCTGGCAAAAACAAACGTAGATCAAATACAGGGATACCCGGGCTGGGCTCCCAATCTTGAATCTCCCTTACTGAAAACCATGAAAAAAATCCATAAAGATGTCACAGGAAAGGATCCGGAAGTGCTGGCTATTCACGCCGGGCTGGAATGCGGAATCATTGGGGAAAAATGCCCGGGAATAGATATGATATCTTTCGGCCCCGATCTGGAAAATCCCCATTCGCCGGATGAGAGAGTACATATTAAATCCGTAGAGGGATTCTGGAAGCTGCTTGCCAAAACCCTGGAAGCATTAGCACAATAAATTAAAAAAAACATTTATTAAAACCACAGAATGTTATTATTGATAGGGCATTCTGTGGTTTTTAAAATTTTAAATGATTTCAAAATCCACTCTACAAAAAGCAAAATCATTTCTCTGCTGGGAGGTATTTTCACGACTTACCGTACAGTTGATTGAAAGGCAGAATAGTATATCCTACTTTTTCCCGCCTTCAAAACAATCGACCATTATTGTTTTGTATCCTAAGAAAACATCTGACTTTACCATTCCCCTGTTTCATCTTTTTCATGAAGCAGGTCATCTGATTCAGTACAATGAAATGAATAATACAGGTAAGTCTGATGCTTTCTGGAAATACGTCAATAACCCAACCGGAAGAAAAAAAATGGAATTTGAACAAAAAGGATGGCAGAAAGGTCATGTCCTCCTGAAAAAATTTATGGAAAGGGAAAATCTGGAGTCGGATATATTGGAACAATATGATGTTTATGCTGTAAAATCAGCTGAAACCTATAAATAATTATTTTTAAATCTATATACAATGTATAAAGATAAAGGAAAAAGGATAAAGGATATAAAGTTCAAAGGCCAGTAATCAGAAGCCAGAAATCAGAGGTCAGTAGTCAGAGAACGGCAGCTAGTAATCAGTAGATAATTTGCATTGGAGAAGAAACGGAGTATCGGAAAATCGGAGTGGTATTGCCTCTGATGCAGTATATGTAAAAACCACGAAGATCACGAAAAATACAATTAAAAAAATTAACCACAGAGAACATAGAAAAATAAATATTATTTTAATAGAACTTCGTGTCCTTCGTGGTAAAATAAAAATTCATAAATTTAAATCAAAACTGAAGTTAAATAAAACTCACCAAAAAAACGGAGCAATCACGTGACAGAAAACAAAAAAATACTTGCCCTGGATTTTGATGGAGTATTGTGTAACTCGTTTCATGATACTCTCTTAACCGCCATAAATACTTATTTACAATGCAATCCGGATCACAATCTACCCTTACATGAACCTCTGACTCCGGAAACTGTAGCCACCTTTGAAAAAGAAAACCCGGAGTTTATAAAAAAATTACGCCAACTAATGCCCCTGGGTCACTATGCTGAGGATTATTATGTAAAACTGAACATTCTGGACAGGAATATAATCGATAGTGTTACCTCGCAAGAGGATTTTAATCGCATTAGAAAAGCTGCTGATAATCAGATAATTAAAACCTATTATAATCTTTTTTACCAATTTCGACACTCTTTACAAAAGAAAGATCCGGATGCCTGGGCAAGACTGCTTCCTCCTTTTCCCGGCATCCCCGAGGCAGTAAGAAAATTGAGTAACTCTTTTCTTCCTGCCATTACCACCACCAAAGACAGACAGTCAGTCACCATTCTTCTTAAAACCTACGGAATTGCCGATCTTTTTGCCTCCCAAAATATTCTGGATAAGGATTCGGCTAATTCCAAGAGAGAACAAATAATCACTTTACACCAGCTGCATAATCTCGATTTCACCCATATTTATTTTATTGATGATAAGGTTTCTCATCTCTTGGAAGTTGAGGATTTAAAGGTGCATACCTATCTTTCCACCTGGGGTTTTAACAGTGAGCGGGAACTTAAAACCGCTAAACAACATGATATACCACTACTCGATTTAGAAGACCTTCCCCATCTCAGTCCTTGAATATATAATTTCTAACCAGGATTTTAGGATTTATTAAATTACAAAGTAATATGTAATAAAGAATATATTTTAATTTTATAATACTCTCTTTTTAATAAATAATAGGTATCAGGTTAATCCTGTAAATCCTGTTCATCTTGTCAATACAATAAATTTTCGGCTGCTTCGTTTACTATATTGAAAATAATGGTAAACAAAAAGGTGAAATATGTGGACTAAAAATATAATTAATGCTGTACTTATTTTCATACTTTTATGTTTGACGAATTTGTCTGCCTCCGACAATAAAAATAATATATCCGATTTAGTCAAACTCAATCATGAAATTGTGCTTCTCAACCTGATCAATGGGCTGTATCTGAGTGACCAGCAGGTAGAATCTCTGATTTTAACAATAAAAGAAGCCCAAAAAGTAAAACAAGATTTTAAGGAACAATTATACCAACACAAAACTGAATTTGAAAGTATTTTACTGAATCTAAAAGAAACCCTGTTGCAGGATAAGCAAATATCGGAA
>CAZKMO010000015.1:11359-35563 GCA_964554015.1 uncultured bacterium | reverse complement strand
CTGATCATGGGCAGACCATCCACCTGCACTACCCGGTTGATATCTTCATATCCATCCACAACTTCAGCCACATCTTTCACCCGGATGGGCTTACCGTCAATCATGGTAATAATGGTATTTTCAATTTGTTCCAGAGACTTAAATTCTCCCAGGGTACGTACATACATATCACTTACCCCTTCCCGCATATCACCTCCGGGAAGAGTTACATTTTCTCGTTGTAAGGCCTGCTCTATGTCGGTTGCGGAAAGATGACTGGAGGCAAGCCGGTCCCGATGCAGTAATATCTGAATCTCCCGGTAAACGCCGCCCCATACATCCACGGAACCCACTCCCGGGATTTGTTCAAACCGTTGGGAGATCTCTCGCTCCAGAATACGGGTTAATTCTTCCATATTCCGACTGGACCTGGCACCTAAAATCACTACCGGAAAATTATCCGGATCAAACTTCCAAAGCCGGGGCGGTTCCACTTCCGGAGGAAAATCATCCCGTATCCGATCCAGTGCTCCTCTGACATCATTGGCAGCTTCGTCAATATTTGTCCCCTGAGTGAATTCCAGGGTAACCCGACTTCTTCCTTCACTGGAGGAAGAACGCACCTCTTCAATATTGGGGACACTGGCTATGGCATTCTCCACCCGGTCAGTTATGATAGTCTCTATTTCCTGGGGACCAACATTAGGATAAAAGGTGGATACACTCAATATGGGATATTCAATAGGAGGGAGTAAATCCACGGGCAGAAACCGTAATCCCATAATACCCACAATAATGATTATGAGAAACACCATAGTGGTGGCAATAGGACGCTTAACTGCTACATCGGTAATAGTCATTGACTCTCTCCTTTTCCGGGTTGAGAAATAGTTTCACTGGATAGAGAAGAATCTTTTTGGGTCGCCTGTTGTTTATTTATAATTGATTGCATAAGATCCTGCCGCTGCAGGTTTTGCAGATGTTCCACCCATCCCCATTGTACCGGACGGACCCGGGCTTCACCTGCTTTTCCGCTTAAGAGATCCTGTCCCAGGGTTATAACCCATCTCCCTTTGTCCACACCATTGATGGCAGCTTCCATTCTTCCTCTGGCGATTACTTCTACCGGGACAAAATCAAAAGCTATGGGATTGGTTAATGATGATGACTGACTGGACTCTACTTCTTCCACAAAATCAGGATCCATGGCATCCTTGTTCACATAAACACCTGTAACCCCGGAAGATGGATGTTCATACAGAGCGCTTAAGGGAACCAAGGTTGCTTGTTCACTCTCTCCGTAAAAAATATCCACTGCCGTAAACATTCCTGGTTTCAAATTTCCGGAAGGATTGGCCATATCTATTTCCGCCACCGTACTGTGAGTAACCGGGTGCAGAAAGGGAGAAATTCGGGATAAACTGGCTGTCATCACCCCCGTTTCTGTATTTTCCGTATATATTTCTATTCTTTGACCAGATTCAATATAATTAAGCATACGATCAGTCAATACCACCTCCACCCGCACACTATCCATTTGTCCCAAGGTAAACAGCCGGGTGTTACTGTTAACCAGCATTCCTACTTCAGCATTGCGATTTCCCACTGTCCCTGAAATCGGAGCCCTGATTGTAGTTTGTTTTAACATTTCTTGCCGCTCATCCAAGGTAGCCTGCGCCTGTTCCACCCGGGCTTGGGCCAGCTCAAAATTTGCCTCTGCCGAGATTGCCTGGGTCCGATCAGCTTCCAGCTCCGCCGGACTGGCCAAGCCTTGATCGGCTAGTTCTTGGGTTCGTTTTAGTTCCAAATTAATTTCATCCAATTGAGCCTCTGCCTGCTTGGTCTGGGCCAGGGCAATACGATAGCTTGCCTGTGCTTGTTTTAAACGCTCCTGGAACTCTTTATCCCGCAATTGCACCAGAATCTGTCCCCTTCTTACCAGATTCCCATTTTTCACATTAACTTTGGTAATTAGGGCGCTGATCTCCGGATATATTTCAATCTGATTTTTGGCTTTCACTTCTCCGGTCATTCGTTCAATTAAAGGTAAAGCTCCGTACCGGGCCTGGATAGCCTCCACTGCCGGGATAGCTGTTCCATTATTTCGAAAATCATTGGACTTGCCGGAACATCCGAATAGCAAAATCCACAGGCAAATGAGTAATAGTGTCATAATTATAGCTCTATTTTTTACAATCCAATTAAAATCTTCCTTTACCAGCAGAGCATTACTCGGTGTTATCATTATGCAATTCTCCTCTTCATTATGCCTTCTATTCTTCAATATTTTTTAGATTTTCAATTTATAAAATTTTTAATTTAAAAACCATCCTAATATATAAATAAATACAAATTTAGTTTAATGTTTTTATACTATTAATAAAAGTTTTTGTTCCTCAGATATGGCTAATCATTAGTCTAATCCACAATAATTTCTTGCAGAGGCCTTTTGGGAACATGATGAACATCTTTTTCATCTCTCCAGTATTTGATGTTACCATCAGCTTTGCTAGTTTCGATTTCCACTTTTTCGGCCGGTTTGCCCAAAGCAATTACCAGCAATATTTCCAGTTGCGACGGAATTTGCAATTTTTCCCGCAGCTCTTTCCTTTGTATAGATCCCAGTATGCACCCGCCCCAGCCCTTTTCCACTGCACCTAATAATATGGATTGGGCCGCAATACCCTGATCACATCCGAAAGATTTGGTTATGTTGGAATCTCCCAGAATTATTATATAAGCCGCAGGTTTCTCACCTTCTGCCGGACCAGTCCAGTCCTTTAGATACCCTGCCCAGGCAAGAGTGGAAAATATTTTTTCATTTCTTTCCGGAGTGCAGGAAAGTATAAATTTCAAGGGCTGAAGATTGGCTCCTGAAGCAGATAACCGGGCCAGATCAACCAAATCCACTAAGGTCTTGTTACTGATGGTTTTCTCCTGATGAAAACGGCGATAGCTTCTGTTTTTTTGTATAAGAGACTTGATATTCATACTACGCCTCCTTTTAATTAAAAAATTGTCTTAGATTCAAATCAAGTTTAATCATTTATTGAAGATTATTTAATCTTTCATAACTATCGGTATCGGAATCGCTCTCAAATCGATGTATATATTTTTAAAGAGTAAAATCTTTCTCAAAAAAACGTTTTCTGTTCCCGGGGATGAAATGTCTGTATTACTTCCTTCAGATATTCCCGGTCAAGATGAACATAGATTTGGGTTGTGGAAATATCGGAATGACCCAGCATTTCCTGCACGGAGCGCAGATCAGCGCCACCTTCCAGCAAATGAGTGGCAAATGAATGCCGCAGAGTATGGGGGCTTACATTTTTGAGAATACCGGCCTGATCAATATATTTTTTTAAAATTTTCCAGACAGAAGTCCGGCTAATTCCAGTCCCCCGCATATTAAGAAACAACAAATCTCCGCTCTTTCCCCGGGCAGCAAGTTCCTCTCTGACTGACTGCTTGTATTTATGTATAAAGGATAAGGCCACTTTGCCCACCGGAACCAATCTTTCCTTGGCTCCCTTCCCCAATACTTTTACAAATCCTTCCTTAGTGTTAATATCCGATTGATTAAGATTAACCAGTTCACTTACCCGCACTCCGGTTGCATAGAGAAACTCCAGCATGGCTCTGTCTCGCAATCCCTTTTTATCAGTTAGGTCAGGCTGTTCCAATAATTTTTCCACCTCATGAATTTCCAGAACCATGGGAAGTTTTCTTCCCGTTTTGGGTAACTCAATATTTACGGTAATATCTGAATGTACAATGTTTTCACCAAATAAATAACGATGGAAAAGGCGAATGGTGGTAATATTTCTGGCCAGACTGGTGGGAGCCATGCCAATTTCATGCAGGGAATGTATATATACTTTCACATCTTTTTCCTGCACCTTATTTATATCATTGCCTGCATGTTGATCCAGAAAATTTAAATACCGGTAAATATCATTCTTATAGGCAGCAATGGTATTCCGGGATAAACCCTTATCCAGAAAAGCATAATCAAGGAAATTGTTGGCTAAATATTTAAATGTAGGATTATTCTCAAGCAATAAAAGGATTCTCTTGTCTCTCCTGGCCCACAGTTGTACTGGGCCCGTGACCGGGATATACGATAGTACTATCAGGCAAACTAAGTATCTTATTTTGGATTGATTCTAATAACACTTCCTGGGATCCGCCTGGTAAATCAGTCCTTCCGATACTTCCAGAGAAAAGTGTATCCCCTACTATTATAAATCCATCTCCGGAAAAACTCACACTACCCCTGGAATGACCTGGCGTGGAAAGTACAGTTAAGACAATTTTACCAGTTTCTATAATATTACCTTCCACCAATTTTCCCTCAGCCGGATCACAGGTATAGTTATCATCAACTAATTCAGAAAAATTATATCTGGGATCAATTAAACATATGGCATCTTTTTCATTAATATAAACTTGCGCACCAGTAATTTTCCGCAAGGTTTTTACTCCTCCAATATGATCATAATGTCCATGGGTAATCAGGATTTTATCTAAAATTAAATTGTTACTTTTTAATTCGTCTGCAATCCTTTTCCCTTCAAATCCAGGATCAACAATAATAGCTTTCCGGGAGGCAGGATGGGAAAGAAGGTAACAATTAGTTTCCAAAGGACCAACCACAATTGTTTCTATCTTAAGATTATTCAAATGGGTAATCCTTTTTTAATTTAAATGAATATTTTATCATCTAATGAATGTAATAAATGTAACGTTACCTATGGTGGCTTTTTAGGATATCTATTTTTTGGATTTGTCTTTATCCTCTTCTGACAGGAGATCTTCTGCCAGCGAGAGGGCTATTCCGGAAAGCATGATCTCAGGTCCGAGTTTGGTAAAATCTCCTGATAAGAGAGAAGTATCAACATTAGCATAAAATGAACAAGCAGCCCCTTTTTCAATGATTAATCCGGAAAGTCTGCCATTATGCTCTCCCACGAAAGTAACTTCTCCCAACATTTCACTTACTACATACCCAGAACAGAAATGAAGCTGAAGATGAGTGGCATTCGTGTACACAGATATGAGGGTTCCGGTCTGATGCCCGATTTTTATATCCGGGAAAATCTCTATGGATACTTTTCTGTTTTCTGCTTGATTCTCCAAAACCATGCGAACTGAAGTATCACTTTTTTCAAAAGACTGGTTGAGGACTTTTTCGATTTTTTTGAAATCCTCTTTTGTAAAATGAAATGACATATTACCCTTTCTTTATAAAAACCGATACAAGTAATATATGATCAATCATCTACTCATACCTATAAATATAATTGAAATTTACTAAATTAGCAAATATTCAATAAACAAAGCAGTTGCATGGTTCCTCCCCCGATAATCGCCACCGTTACATTATCATCAATTCTGGTAATAAAAATTTCCGCTAACAGGGAAGCTATTACTCCGGCAAATCCAATGAGGATATTACTTTCCCTGATAAAATAAACTATAATAAAACTGGTTACCAGATAAGCCAGTCCCCCTTCCAGGGTTTTTTCAGCATAAATCTTATGAGTGCCCCATAACTTCCCCACAACCGCACTAAATGCATCTGAAATGATAATAAATAGCATAACTGCCTGGGCTATCCATTTATCATACAAAAGTAGGCATAAAAAAATCCCTAAGAAAATATAGGTTGCCCCGGTTAATCCCTGTTTTTCGTTATCTCTTAAAAGACTGGAAAGCAATTTATAAAAAAAGACTGAAAACGGCTTCCAAATAAATCTCAGCATTTCCACCAAAAGTGCAAGGGATAATAAACCCCCACTTATATACAACATTTCTTCCCGGGGAAGGTAACCATATAAAATTGGCAGTAAAATGGTTACAAAATGAATTAATTTCCGTTTGATTTCATTAAGAATATTCATACTACAGCTGCCGTTCTGCATTATTTCTAATATCTTGTATGGCCTGCCGGTAATTATCACTTCTAAAAATTGCTACTCCGGTCACCAGAACATTGGCGCCCTTTTGGACCAATTCTCCGGCATTGTTTTTATTTACACCTCCATCAACAGCAATATCAAGTTTATGCCCTAATTGTTCGGCTTTTTCCCTTACCAGAGTAACCTTTTTAACCGGTTCGGACAAAAAGGACTGACCTCCAAAACCTGGATGTACAGTCATTATCAGTACCCATTCAAAATACGTAATCACATCAAAAATTTCTCTTATATCCGTTTCGGGATTAACTGTTATCCCTGCCTTCAATCCTGCCTCATGTATTTTTTTAGCTAATTCCACATTATCAAAATCTATCTCATCGTGAAATATAATACCCTGTACTCCGGCTTTTTTAAAATCATCAATGTACTTTTCCGGATGCTGGATCATAAGGTGAGCCCAGAAAGGCAAATCTGTAACTTTTCTTATGGATCTGATAACCGGAGGGCCAAAGGAAATATTGGGGACAAAATTTCCATCCATCACATCAAGATGAATCCCATCTGCTCCCGCTTTCTCTACCGCTTTGATTTCCTCACCCAGCCGGGAAAAATCGGCAGCTAAAATAGAAGGATATATTTTTATTTTGCCCACCATTATCTCCTAAAGCTTATTTATCACTAAATTAATTACAGTCCCCTGTTCGACCTCTTCCTCCGGCTTAATCGATTGATTGACCACTGTTCCGGATACCAAATCATTATAAGTTTGATTAGTTATACTTCCCACTTTCAATCCGGCGGATCGAATTATTTTTTTAGCCTGATCCAGGCTTTTTCCCACCACATTCGGAACCACAAACCGGTCCGGCTTTCTTCCGTTACTTACCGTAATATTAATCAGAGTATCCTTTTTTACCATAGTACCCTGAGGAATAGACTGATCAGATACAACTCCTTTAGGTTGATAATTATCGTATTCATAAAAAACTTCACCAGCCTTTAAATTATTTCTCTCTAATAAGAATACTGCATCTCTTTCTGATTTACCCACCAAATCAGGAACCGATACTTTCTGTTCACCGGCACTGATTATTAAATAAATTCTTCTCCCTTTTTTCACTTTGGTAAAGGGAGGTGGACTATGACTAATAACAACTCCTTGGGGATATAACTCATTATATTTCTCTCTGTCTTTTACTACTTTAAAACCCCTGGCTTCAAGTAACTTCTTAGCCTCCTCATATTTTAACTCCGTAACATCTGGCAGTTCCGATTCATTCCCATGTTTGACATAGAGGGGCATCACCAGGCAATCCATGAGTATAACCAGAACTACTAATACAAAAAAAGTTGAACTTACTCCAATTACAATATTTCTGTTCTTTTTAAACCAGTTACTCATTACATTCATTTTTTATTCACCCTCTTTATTAAGCGAACACAAAAAGATCCATTAATATTATGCTGATCCGGCCAAGTTTTAACAAATCCTTCTTTGGTCACTACTGCAGAATGTACAAATTTCTTGGCATTATCGATGGAAAAATTTTTATGATCTTTTAAAAATTTTTCTATGATTTTCTCATTTTCTTCAGGTAAGAGAGTACAGGTTCTATAAACCAAAACTCCCCCGGGTTTTAAGTGGGAGGCAGCCGAATTAATTAGTTGTTGCTGAAGTTTAACTAAATCCGATATATGTCTGGAATCCCTCATCAATTTTATTTCACTTTTTCTTCTTAAATCTCCTAAGCCTGAACAGGGGGCATCAAGCAAAATCTTATCAACCGGTTTTTTCAAAGGTAAAAATCGGCTGTCCGCAATCACGGGATAAATATTTTTATATTTCAGTCTTTTGTAATTTTCCACCACCATTTTAATACGAACCGGATGGTGGTCACAGGCAATTATAATGGCTTTATCTTTGGCTAAATCGGCACAATGGGTAGTTTTTCCTCCTGGAGCTGCGGCTGCATCTACTATCACATCTCCTGGTTGCGGCGAAAGTAAATGGGAAGCAAATCCAGCACTGATGTCCTGAATAGTAAAGTCACCTTTTTTAAAAAGCGTGGTGGAAGTGATTTTATACCCCCCGCTACTTACTATTAAAAACTCTTCCAGGAGAGATGATTTTCTGGTCGTAATTTTCTGGGCTGCCAACCCTTTTTCCACTGTCTTTACATTAGAAACTGATCGATTAATCCGAATAGGAAGAATTGGTCTTTGGTTATTTGCTTTACAAAGGCTGTTAGTTCTTTCCACTCCTATCTCATTAATCCATTTCTCCACCAGCCATTCTGGATGGGACCATTTTAGAGAAAGTGTCTTCACTGGATTCTTTTTTAACATAGGAATTTTTTTAATTTCTGGATTGCGTATAATATTCCGCAAGATACCATTTACTACTCTGCCCCAGACTAATCCTTCTTTTTGTACGGCAATACGCACTGCTTCGTTAACGGAAGCATAGTCAGGAACCTTATCCAGATACATGATTTGATATAATCCGATATTGAGTACATACTTGATCATAACCGGAAGTTTATTCCAGTCACCATTATAAGCTTGCTGAAGAATCCAGTCTATTTTTTTCTTCCAGCGCAGGGTTCCATGAACTAATTCCGCAATAAACCGTCTATCTCGTAAAGTCACCTTATTTTTCTTAAAAAAATAATCCAACAAAACATCAGCATAGCTTTTACTCTCTAACACTCTGCTAATAATATAAATAGCTACCAATCTCGGATTTATGGTGTTTGTGGCTGGCATTATTCCCTAATCCAATTTAGTTCCTGGAGAAATATGGGTTCCCCGAAAAAATTCGGAAAAATCCATTCTGCTTTTCCCTTCCAGTTGAAGTTGATGAAATCGTACAATCCCTTTACCGGTAGTAACATCCAATCCTGGAGGGGAAACATCAACAATTGTACCCGGTGAAAATTCTTTACTGCTGCTTTTATTCAACTTTTCAGCACCGAACAATTTAATTCTTTTTTTCTTCCAAAAAGTATATACTCCTGGTCTGGGACTAAGACCCCGGGTGAGATTGATAATTTCTTCAGCGGATTTTTCCCAGTTTAATTTACCCATTTCAGTATTAATTTTAGGCGCCCGGGATGATTCTCCTTTTTGGAGCCTGGGAGAGATCTTTCCTGCTTCCAGCAAGTTTACTGTTCTCAATACCAGATCCGCACCTAAGCTGGATAGTTTATCATGAAGAGTTCCGGCAGTATCATTTTCTTCAATATTCAGAGAATCCTGGAGCAATATATTCCCTGTATCCACTTTCTTTTGTATAAAAAAAGTGGTTACTCCGGTCTGTTTTTCACCTTTAATCAAGGCCCACTGAATAGGAGCTGCACCCCTGTATTTAGGAAGAAGAGAAGCATGCAGATTTATACTCCCAGAAGGTGGCATGGTAAAAATAACCTCAGGCAAAATACAAAATCCCACCACCATAAAACAATCCGCCTGGAAATTTGCCAGATCATTAAGAAATTTTTCATCCTGTAAATTTTCAGGTTGTAATATAGGAAGCTTTAGATCCTGGGCTGTTTTTTTTACGGGAGAGTATTTAACCCGTAATCCCCTTCCCTGCCGACAATCCGGCACCGTCACGACTGCTCGCACTTCGTGCGAACTGTTGTATAAAATTTTTAAACTGGGCACAGCAAATCTGGGCGTACCCAGAAAAACAATTTTCATTATCTCTGTTATCCCGATTGTTTATTGATTACCTGGGCTATGGAACTTCGGGAAATTTCAATTTTAACCCCATCAGAAATTTTCACTAATAAGATATTATCTTTGTCTCGGATGCCGGCTATGGTACCAATTATACCTCCGGAAGTCATCACCTTATCTCCTTTGGCTAAGGAATCAATCATAGCCCTGTGTTCCTTCTGCTTCTTGGACTGAGGACGGATCATTAAAAAATACATTATTACAATTATCAATATAAAGGGTAAAAATGCAACCAGGGGATTTCCTCCTTCTCCTCCCCCGCTTCCTGCCATGGACATCATTAATAAATTAGTAATCACAGTTACCTCCTTCTTTGGTTAATTGCCTCCATTATGAAAAAAATTTTTCAAAAACATCTTTTTCCATTCTATATATGTATCTTTTACTATTGCTTCTCTTGCCTTCTTAACCAGCTGCAGATAAAAATACAAATTATGGATAGAAGCTAATCGTAAAGCTAAAATTTCCTCTGCCTGGAAAAGATGACGGATATAAGCTCGGGTAAAATTTTTGCAGGTAAAACATCCACACTTTTCATCTATGGGAATCAAATCATCTTTATATTCAGCATTTTTTAACACCAGTTTCCCTTGAAAAGTATACACTGTTCCATTCCTCCCGTTACGAGTGGGGATCACACAATCAAACATATCCACTCCTCTTAATATGGCTTCCACAATATCTTCCGGTTTTCCTACTCCCATAAGATATCTGGGTTGGGTAACGGGTAACAGATCCGTACAAAAATCTGTGATATCCAGCATGGAACTTTTAGGCTCTCCCACTGCCAGTCCTCCTACCGCATATCCATTAAAACCAATTTTTTTCAATTTTTCAACACTTTTTATTCTTATTTCTTTATAGGTGCTTCCCTGCACAATGCCAAATAATTGCTGCTTCTGGCCATAGATAGGTTTGGTTTTATGGAATTGCTGAGCACATTGTTCTGCCCACTTAAGAGTTCTTTTATTGGCTTTTTCTGCCTCTGCTAAAGAACAGGGATAGGCAGCACATTCATCCAACACCATCATAATATCACTGCCCAAAGACCGTTGAATATCAATAACATTTTCAGGAGTAAGAAAATGATAACTTCCATCCAGATGGGACTGAAAACGCACTCCCCTATCAGTTATTTTACATAGCTCTGCCAAACTAAAAATCTGAAATCCTCCACTGTCAGTGAGAATTGGTCGATCCCAGGAAATAAACTGGTGCAGACCTCCTGCCTTTCGGATCAACTCACTTCCCGGTCGCAGAAAAAGATGATAGGTATTACCCAGTATAATCTCCGCTCCCAGTTCTTTCAATTCCTGGGGGCTGAGGGTTTTCACTGTACCCTGTGTACCCACCGGCATAAAAATTGGAGTCTGAATACTGCCATGAGAAGTTTTTACTATTCCCGCCCTTGCTTTGGAATTTTTATCCTCATGCTCAAGTTTAAACATAGTATCAATTTAAATCTTTTTAAAATAAATAATCAACTGCCTCATTTACACTCATCACCCCTCTGAGTGTGATTTCATTTTTTTCTCTCAATTTTTTAAGACTTACCTTGGGTACAATTATTTGTTTAAATCCAAGGCGTTGTGCTTCCGATATCCTTTTCTCCATCTGGGAAACTCCTCTTACCTCACCGGTTAATCCTATTTCTCCTATAACAGCAGTGGATAAATCTATGAATTTATTTTTGAAACTGGAAACTATTGCTAAGGCTATGGACAGATCTACTCCCGGCTCTCTCAATCTAATTCCTCCGGCCGCATTAACAAAAACATCCTGATTGCCTAATTTCAGCCTTACTCTTTTTTCCAACACTGCCAGGATAATGGATAATCTTCTCTGTTCCACTCCAGTACAGGTTCTCTGGGGGATACCATAACTGGTGGGGCTGACCAATGCCTGTACTTCCACCATGAGAGGACGGGTTCCTTCCATACTGACAGTCACCACAGATCCGGGAGTATTATCAGTTCTTTGAGAAATTAATAATTCAGAAGGATTTTTAACCTCCTGAACCCCTTGATCAGTCATCTCAAATAAACCAACTTCACTGGTGGAACCAAACCGGTTTTTTACTCCCCTCAGTATCCGGTATAAATGCTGCTGATCTCCTTCCATGAGCAGTAAACCATCCACCAAATGTTCTAATACCCGGGGACCAGCTATACTTCCTTCCTTGGTTACATGACCAATCATAAACATGGAAATTTGTAGTTTCTTAGCATATTCAGTCAGTTTATATCCACAAAAACGTACTTGACTTACATTGCCGGGTAGACTTTCCAATTCCGGTGAACTAAGCGTTTGTATGGAATCCACAACCACCAAATCCGGTTTTAAACTATTAACCTGTTCTATAATACTGTTAATATCAGTTTCATCCAAAAGCAAATAAGGACTGGAATCAACCGAAAGTCTGCGGGCTCGGATTTTAATTTGGGGTAATGACTCCTCTCCCGTGACATACAGTACCTTCTTCCCTTTCTCAGCCAAAGCATGACACACCTGCAGCAGTAATGTTGATTTCCCGATACCTGGTGAGCCCCCAATCAAAAAAACTGAACCTCTTACAATTCCGCCTCCTAATACCCGATCAAATTCAGATATCCCTGTATGTACTCTTTGTTTATCAATGAGCGGGATTTCTGAAATGGAAGTAACTTTACTCTTTTGATACATCCCAGCAGTTGTTTTTCTTTGCTTTCTTCTTACTTCTTCCACAAAAGAATTCCAAGCACCGCATTCACTGCATTTACCCATCCATTTAGGAGATTCATATCCACAGGACTGACAGACATAGGTTGTTTTTACTTTAGTCATATTAACTTACTAATATGCGAGAATCGGAATTCAATAACATCGTTTATCTCCACCTTAATTCTCTGGTGAGGTTGTAAATTTAATATTATTCTGTACACTTCCCTAGAACTCAGTATAATACCAAATAAAGGTTAGGGAGTAAATAACTTTTTTATTTTGATCGATTTAACAAGCAAAGTAAGTATTATTTTTATCAATAATAAACATATTGTAAAGTGTGATTTAAAAAAAAGCTTGAAAACCGAAAATATATAAAAAGAGACTTAATAATTTCAATATTATTTCAGCACAGAAAACTTATAAATTATCTTATGTTTATACTCCTCACCTGGAGACAGCACTGGAGAAGGAAAATTCGGTTGATTGGGAGAATCAGGAAAAAATTGAGGTTCCAGACATAAAGCGTTTCTATACTCAAACTTCACTCCCTGGTTCCCCACATCAGTACCATTAAGGAAATTTCCGGAGTAAAACTGCAAACCGGGTAAGGTAGTAAATACTTCCATCATTCTTCCGGTTTCCGGCTCATATACTGTTGCTGCTAAGGCCAGGGAATTTTCCTTTTTATTCAGCACCCAGTTATGATCATACCCACCTGCCAATTTTAATTGGGGAAAATCATCATTTATTCTTTTTCCGATAGCGGTACTTTCGGTAAAATCCATTGGTGTTCCCTTAACCGGCTCTATTTTGCCCGTGGGAATAAGTTCACTGTTTACAGGGGTATAGTTATCAGCATTAATTTTTAATTTATGATTTAAAATCGTAGTTTTCCCGCCGTCCTTAAGATTAAAATAGGAATGATGGGTTAGATTTACTATAGTTTTTTTATCAGTTACTGCATAATAGTCAATTACTAATTCATTTTTATCAGTTAAACTGTATTTAACTGTAACCGTAAGCTTACCCGGATATCCCTGCTCCCCGTCCTGGCTGACATAACGCAACTCAACAAAATGATTATCCGGTTCATTGCTATAATCAACAACTTCCCAGACTTTTTTATAAAATCCCTGGGGACCGCCATGCAAATGGTTATTACCATTATTAGTCGGCAAACTATACTCCTGGCCATCTAAGGAAAATTTACCTTTGGCGATTCTATTAGCATATCGTCCTACTGTTGCACCCAGAAATATATTACCATTCCTATATTCTTCCGGGGTATCATATGCCAAGGTAACATTACCAATAGTACCGGATTTGTCCGGCATTTTTACGGCCATTACTGTAGCTCCAAAGTTGGTTATGGTAACTGAACAATTATTATCATTGGTAAGCGTAAATGTTTTAATTTCATTTTCAGGGGTTGTGGTCATATTGTTTTCCTCCTTTTTTTCACAGAAAATAACCAAACATAATAAAACCAATATTCCTTTTTCTAAAATATTTTTAAAATTTCGCATTTCTTTCTCCTTTGACAGAATTAACACAAAATATGAATATTGATAATTCTCAAGACTTAATATAAAAATTAATTTGGAAAAAAACAATTAAGGGAATTAAATAAAAAAGCCCTGCATTGTTTATGCAGAGCTTTTTTACTAATAATTAAATTTAAATAAAATTATAATATATGCCATATATTATAAAATCTTTACCTATATCCATATTCTTAGATATTACTTATTTAATTTATATATAACCCCAGCAAGGATAAAGAAGGTATCGGCCCCACCCAAAGAATAGCGTGCTTCAGCAAAACCATCCAGCATATCAGAAAGATTATATTTAACTCCTCCTAACAGATGTATACAGAGGTCTGTTTCGGAAGCAGAGCTTGAAACATCGTATCCATAACTAGGACCGGAATAGTCAGCTTTGGCTGTCTGATGCACAAAACCCAACCCACCACCGGCAAAAGGTTTCAAATCAGAACCAGAAGAAAACATATATTTTACCAAAGCAGAAACATAAAGCTGACTATAACTCCATTCATAATATTGTCCTTCATCATAACTTTTGCTCCAATAAGCTAACTCAGCTTCAAATGCTAATTCCGGCATAAAAATTGTTCCCAAATCAACCTTGGCCCCAAAGGCAAGAGTGTTATCAATTGGATCTTCCGGCATGGCTAAGCCTACAAAAGCACCAACACCATTAAAACCAATATTGGTTTGGGCATATAAACCAGAAAAACCCAGGATAAAAACTATTAACATTGTTAAGATTGCTACTTTCTTCATGTTGTCCTCCACTGATTAATTGCAAATGATTTCATTTTCATAAATATCTAACTTTTTCCTGATAATGTCAAGCATTTTCTTGTAAATAAATATACCCCAGCATTCTTCCGGTCTTTCCCTTGCTTCTGCGGTGAGAAAAAAACCACTCCGCATAACAGGCGGTGCATAACCGGCTCCTACCAATATTATCCGTTCTGCACCCTGTTTCCAGAAATTGATCGTACAGACAGGACCAGAGATCAAGATGTCCAGAATGAATAAATTTCGAAGGGAACTTGTCTAAAACCATACTCCCCACTTTATAACAGCAGGGACCAATGGAAGGGCCCAAAAAAGCCCTGATATTTTCAGTTTTTAGGTTGAAACTCTCAACCATAACGCCAATGGTTTTGATGATAATTTTTTTATACACTCCCCGCCAACCGGCATGAACCAGTCCGATTATTTCTTTTACTGGTTCATATAAAAATATGGGCACACAATCAGCAGTCTGTACAGTTAAGACAATCTGGGGTACATTGGTTATCAATCCATCAGTTTCGGGATATTTACCCGGTTTTGTAATCACCCTGACCTTATTTCCATGTACCTGTACTGGTATTGCTGCTTTTTTCTCCGAAATCCCAATAGCATTAAAAAACATTGTTCTGTTTTCGGAAACATGCAAGGATTGATCATCAGTATTAATACCAAGATTCAGGGTATCATAGGGAATATGGCTTACCCCTCCTTTACGGGTACTGAATCCATGATGTATATTCTCCCTAAAAAGCTCGGTAAATCTTCCGATAAAAAGATTACTGACTTTTTCAAAAAACATCCAATTTCCTATTTAATCTGAATAACATCTATACCATTAAATTGTAAAAGTGGCAAACTGGTATTGACCCTTATACTATTAAAGGAGACATCCAATCCTAATCCATGAAAATTTCTTATTTTCTCCAAGGACTTCGTTATTTTTTCTCTAGACATGATTTCATCAGGCATACTTTTTAAAATCATATTAGCACAATCAAATCCAATAATATCCATTATAGTAGGAGTAATTCCGTAAATGGTCCGATAATTATTCTGAAACTGAATAAAACTGTAATTCGATTCATCTATAAACAAATCTGTAATAAAATAAATTCCTTTTATATAGGTATCATATTTATGCAAAAATTCTTCATCATACCAGGAAGAACTTCCAAATAAATGACAATCAATATTAAAAAAGGCAAATTGTGACCCCACATACACTAATGCTTCTTTCTGGATGGGGAAAAATATAGCATCGATACTGGTCACCTTTAACTCAGTTGAATCAACTAAAGCTGGTAAGGATTTTTTTGTGTACAGAGAACCGTCCTGAAATGGCTGTTCTGAATATTTTTCCTTCCACTCTTCATCGGACACCAAAATAATTAATGAGTCATCTATCATTTTCTGGATACCAACTTTCCGTATTTCTTCGAACTGAGGTTTCAGCTGTTCTGCTCCCTCATAATACCATTGTTCGGCTAAAATCTCGCCGTCTAAACCAATCACAGTACTGGCAAAAGAATTTCGCAGCTCTTTACCATATTCATCTCCGGATCCCAGAATGGCGAATGTTTTTAAACCAAGTCCGTTCACCGCATAATCAGCCAAGATTTTCCCCTGCATTTCCAGGGTACTGCGCGGTTGAAAAACATTATCCCCTATTGAACTAATGCCATTCATGGTGGCAGTAGGAGCAATCAGAGGTACTCCCAAAGACTGGGTAACTCCTGCAACCGCAGCAGTTATATCATCATCAAATTCACCAATTACCGCCATAATTTCGGCATTATTGCCTAATTCCTTGGCGATCTGTATAGATTTCACTATATCACTCTCTGAATCATGAGAAATAATGTCTACTCTGTTACCGGACTCTCTATTGTACCTATCCACCGCGAATTTTATACCATTTAATAATCTATTACCTTGTTCCGAATTGTTACCACTCAAGGGAAGTAGCGCCGCTATTTTCATTTCACCTTTGCCTAATCTTTCTGCCTTGGAAAGCAGAGATTCCATTCTATCCCGATATTTACTTTCAGGGTATAATTGTAAAAACTGATTAATTATTTTAATGACAGTTTGATAATGCTGATTCTCTATCTCTCTCTCTGCCAGCTGTAAAGTGATAGCTGCTTTTCCTCTTTCGCCCTGTATCTCATCTAAAAGTTCTTCTAATGCTGAAAGATGTAATTCTGTTTTCATAATGAAGGCAGTTAGATCAGCCCCCTTTTTTAAAACCTGCTCATCCCCTCCATATTCCAAAAGCTTTAAACCGCTGCTTACCGCTTTTTTCATCATTCCTGTTTTAAAATACACTATCATCTTGTTATATAAGGCATCATCACAGTAAGAACTTTCAGGAAAATCATTTAAAATTCTATCAAATTTTTCCAACGATTTGGTATAAACACCAAGATGATAGTATGACTTTCCCTGCATTAATAAAGAAGCGGTTAAACGGGAATGATCTCCATAGGCCCTATCCAAAAGCTGAAAAATTTCCAATGCTCTCTTGTAATCTTTATTTTTATAATAGTGTATTCCTTCATAAAATAGGGTATCCACCGCTTCCTGGTGCTGGCTTACTCCATTTATTGATCCTAAACCTACCCCTAAAAATATAACTATCAAGATCACTGCTTTATTTCTTCTCATTTTCCCTCCTCTTACCATTACTCAACCGTAACACTTTTTGCCAGGTTCCGAGGCTGATCAACATCACATCCCTTAAAAACCGCTGTATAATAGGCTAATAACTGCAAAGGAATGACCGTTAAGATTGGACTTAAGCATTGCTGTATTTTTGGTATTCTGATAACCTGATCAGCAATTTTAGCTACTTCATCATCCTGTTCATTAATTACTGCAATAACCCACCCACCTCTTGCTTTTACTTCTTGGATATTACTCAGTATTTTTTCGTATACAGGATCCTTAATTGCAATAAATATTACCGGCATTTTCTCATCAATAAGAGCTATGGGACCGTGTTTCATCTCTGCGGCAGGATATCCTTCAGCATGTATATAGGATATCTCCTTCATTTTTAAGGCCCCTTCCAGAGCTACGGGATAATTGATTCCTCGGCCCAGATACAAAGCATTTTCATTATCAACCAATTGAGAGGCAATTTTTTTAATATTTTCCTTCCTCTGTAATATTTCTTCTATCTTATGGGGAATTTCCCTAATTTCCTGGGTTATTTTCAATCCCGCTTCTGCAGAAAGAAATCCTCTGCGGCCCAGACTCAGAGCGAATAAAGTCAATACTATAACCTGTGAGGTAAATGCTTTGGTAGAAGCCACCCCAATTTCCGGACCTGCATGTAAATAAATACCAGCATGAGTCTCCCTGGCTATGGAGCTTCCCACCACATTACATATTCCCAGAGTAAGCGCCCCCTTGTTTTTAGCTTCTTTTACTGCAGCTAAGGTATCTGCCGTCTCACCTGACTGACTGATGACAATTACCGTATCATTCTCTGATAAAATAGGATCTCGGTAACGAAATTCTGAACCATAAGCAACCTCAACTGGTATGCGCGCTAATTTTTCTATAAGATATTTGCCAATTAAAGCTGCATGCCAGGAGGTGCCACAGGCGGTAATTATAAATCGCCTGCACTTTATAATCCTGTCCCACCACCCATCCAATCCACCTAATCTGGCAGTACCCTCATCCAACATGACTCTTCCCCGCATGGAATCCAGAACTGTCTGATTCTGCTCATCAATTTCTTTTAACATAAAATGCGGATATCCATTCTTCTTGATATTAATCAAATCAAAGGGTAACATTTCCACTTCTCTGGTTACTTTATGGTTTTGTAAGGTCTTGATGGATACTTTATCGGATTGAATCTCTGCTAACTCATCATCCTCAAGATATAAAACCTCTCTGGTATGTTCAACCAAAGCAGATCCATCCGAGGCCACCAGTGACTCACCCTGGCCTAAACCAATAACCAGAGGACTGGACCTTCGAGCTGCATAGATTTTTTCCGGTGTATGGGTGGACATAACCACAATGCCAAAAGTACCTTCCACAACCTGAAGTGCTTTTCTGATAGCTAATTCCAGATCTTTTTCATAAAAATGTTCTATCAAGTGAACTAATATTTCGGAATCTGTTTCAGATTTAAAGGTGTGTCCATCCGCAATTAATTGTGATTTTAAATATTTGTAATTTTCAATGATGCCATTATGAACCAGGGCAATACAATTACTGCAGTCAAAATGGGGGTGAGCATTAATTTGAGAAGGCTCTCCATGAGTTGCCCAGCGGGTATGCCCGATCCCGATCCTGGAAGTAATATTCTCATCACAGATCTGTTTTTCCAGAGTATGAATCTTTCCCCTGGTTTTTCTTACCCATATTTTTTTATTGTTCAGAACAGCAACTCCGGCTGAATCATACCCTCGATATTCCAACCTTTTTAATCCATTAATTAAAAGTGGGATAATTGCTTTACCCTTTTTACCCGTATATCCGATAATTCCACACATAATTAATTAACCTCTTTAAATTATTCCCATTCAATGGTTGCCGGTGGTTTTGAACTAATATCGTAGACCACCCGGTTGATTCCCTTTATTTCATTTATAATTCTATTTGATACTCTCTGTAATAAATCGTTTGGTAATTTTGACCAATCCGCAGTCATGCCGTCCAAACTATTCACCGACCGCAGGGAGACGACATTCTCATAAGTTCTTTCATCACCCATCACTCCCACACTTTGAACCGGTAATAATACCACCAAAGCCTGCCACACCTTATCATACCAGCCAGATTTTTTTAATTCATTTATAAAAATATGGTCTGCTTCCCGGAGTAATTGAAGCCTTTCTTTGGTAATTTCGCCTAAAATACGAATGGCTAATCCTGGCCCCGGAAAAGGGTGACGCTGAATAATATTTCTATCTAGATTAAGAACTTTACCCACTGCTCTTACCTCATCTTTAAATAAATTTCGTAGAGGTTCGATTAAACGCAAATTCATATCATCCGGTAATCCCCCTACATTATGATGAGATTTTATGGTATCAGAAGGTCCCCAGGTTGAAACACTTTCAATTACATCAGGATAGAGAGTACCCTGGGCCAGAAAGAAAATATTTTCAATTTTCTTTGCTTCTCTTTCAAAAATCTCAATGAATTTCTTCCCTATAATTTTTCTTTTTTTTTCAGGATCTATCACTCCTTTTAAATCATGGAGAAATTGTTGGGAAGCATCAATGTAGTGAAGATCCATTAAACTGAAAATCCTGCGGACTTCCTGGGACTCATCTTTTCTCAACAAACCATTATTCACAAAGATAGGTATAAATCTATCCCCAATAGCCTGATGGAGTAAATAAGCCGTTACCGTGGAATCCACTCCTCCTGAAACACCGCAAATTACCCTTTGGTTATCAACCGTCTCTTTTATTTTCTTAATAGATGAATACACAAACTGTTCAGGCGTCCAGCTTCCAGAACAGCCACAAATTCGATATAAAAAATTTTTTAGTATATCACTTCCTCGGGGAGTATGCACTACTTCGGGATGAAACTGTATACCAAATATTTTTCTGTTTGCATCTGCCATAGCTGCAATTTGGGCATTTTCCGTATGGCCGGTAGATTCAAAGCCAGAAGGAATATTTTCTATTTGATCCCCGTGACTCATCCAGACATCGAAAGAAGCAGGTAAATTATGGAATAAATTATTATTATTATCAACCATAAATCGAGCGTGTCCGTATTCACGCTTTTTAGCTTTACTCACCTTTCCCTTAAAAAATTTGGCTATAAGCTGCAAGCCATAACAGATACCTAAAATAGGAATTTCGGCAGTAAATACAGCTTCTGAAGGTAAAGGAGCCTTATGAGAAAACACACTGGATGGCCCCCCTGACAGAATTATACCCCGTGGATTTCTGGAAGTGATTGTATTAATTTCAGTGTTAAAGGGCATTATTTCACAATAAACATTATGCTCCCTCACTCTTCTGGCAATAAGTTGAGTGTACTGGGAACCAAAATCAAGAATTATTACTACTTCTTCCACGCCATACCTATGTATTTATTTTTTACAATCGTCTGCCTAACTCAGGTTATTTATTAATTAATATCCCATTCCTTTAACTGATTGATAAAATCATAATTGGTCATATCTGTATGCAGCGGGGTAATGGAAACATATCCTGCCTGCAGCGCGCCTTCATCGATTTCAAGACTATTTTTTTGCTTTATCTTATGACCAGTTAGCCAGTAATACTTCTTTCCAAAGGGATCTTTTCTTTTATCGTATTTTTCTCTATAAACTGCTTTACCTTGAGAGGTGATTTTAATCCCCTTTATTTCTGCCTCTGGAAGAGAAGGAATATTAATATTTAAAAAAATCCCTTTTGGAATTTGTTTATTTATTAATTTTTCAGCAAACATACGGGCAAATTTAGCAGCATAGGAAAAATCCGGATTAGAAAATGTAGCCAGAGAAATAGCAAAAGATGGTATATCTAAAATTGCACCCTCAGCAGCACCTGATACTGTTCCTGAATAAAACATATTAATACCAGTGTTAGGACCCAGGTTAATTCCAGAAATAATCACCTCCGGTTTTTTTTCAAATAAAGAAAATACTGCTGTTTTCACACAATCCGCAGGAGTACCATTAACTGCAAATCCATAAAAAGAACCGTTATGGTAAATCTCATTAATTCTGAGTGGATCCAATATAGTAATTCCATGACCCACTCCGCTGCATTCAACTGAAGGAGCCACAATTACGGTTCCCCCCATATTATTCATTTCCTGTTTAAGAGCGGATAGGCCCGGTGCATAAATGCCATCATCATTGGTAAGAAGTACCAAAGGAGTCACAGCCATAGATTCACTTCCCCTTATCAATAAAAAAATCAAGTATTTGTATCAACTTTTCTTTCATCTCGTTTCTATTAACTATCAAATCCACAAAACCATGATCCTGTTGAAATTGAGCTCTTTGAAACCCTTCCGGAAGGTCTTCTCCTATGGTCTGCTTAATTACCCTGGGACCGGCAAATCCTATCAAGGCTCCTGGTTCCGCAATATGAATATCTCCCAGCATGGCATAACTTGCCACCACTCCTGCAGTGGTGGGGTTGGTTAAAATTGATATATATAACCCACCGGCATCGGAAAAACGAGCCAGCCGGGAAGAAGTCTTTGCCATCTGCATCAAAGATAAAATTGATTCCTGCATCCGGGCTCCTCCGGTAGCAGAGACAATGATTAGAGGAAGTTTGTTCTCATAAGCCCGGTCAATTGCCCGAGCCACCTTTTCTCCCACTACAGATCCCATGCTCCCGCCAATAAAACCAAAATCCATAACGCCGAAAACAATGGGGAATTTACCAATCGATCCAAACCAGGTGCTAATTGCTTCATTCATTCCTGCTTTTTCTTGAGCTGCTTTTAGTCTTTCCTTGTATCTTTTTCTATCTTTAAAATTAAGAAAATCCACTGGTTTTAAATTTTTATCTGTTTCTTTAAAGCTTCCTTTGTCAAGGAGAAGTTCAATATATTTATTACTTCTTATACGAAAATGAAAATTACATTTCGTACAAACATAATTGTTTTGAGCCAGTTTATTTTTAAAAACAACCTCCCCGCATCCATCACATTTCAGCCATACTCCATTAGGGATATTTTTTTTATTTTGTGGTTTCAGGCCAGGTTTTATTCTTTTAAACCAATCCATTATTTTTCCTTAATCTATAATTCAATAAAAACAATAGTATGAAAAATTCATAGTTCAAAGTTCAGAGTAATAAATTTTACTGCTTTATTTTATTGCTTATCTTTCACCAATTACTGACCTTGAGCCAGGAAATGTAAACCTTTAATCTAAATAGATTCTTAAATCAAAAAACAATTCCCTACTTTAATATAATAATTTTTTATCAGTTCTGCAATCTGCATTCCTAAACCATATATTTTAATATTTTTCTCAAAAACAAGCCAGCAATTTTAATGCTTAACTTACTTGTTTGTCACATTATTCCCTTGAAACGCTTTAAATATAAAGGAACCATGGTTTCAATATCAATTTCTTCGCCTTTTATAATCATTTCCCGTCCTAACTGGGCAATACTGAATCCACTGGGAAAGGAAAAATCATCTTGAATAAATCTTGGTCTTTTTACCCGCTTTAAAATTAGCGAAGAAAATTTATTAATTCCTTCACCAATAAAAATAGTTTCTTCCTCTGTAAAATCTTTACCAATATCTTTCTCATTAATTATTTGATATTCCCCTTCTCTCTTCCATTTTCCATCTGTATAGTGATATTTACCCTGATATACTTCAGTTTTTCTGGCCATTAACATAACACAACTTTTTTTAGCTAAGGGAGGAACCCGATGTATTAAACCATCCATAGTAGGTACGGCAGCAACCGGTTTTTTTCCTGCTAACACGATTCCTTTCACTACTCCCAAGCCAATCCGTAATCCTGTAAATGAACCAGGTCCGATGGAAACAGCAAAACCATTAATATCATTAAGTGTTATACGGAAGGCATTCAATACTTCTCTTATGATTCCTGAAAGATATTCTCCATGCACATTTTTATGATTAATTCTATAATCAAACTCAAAACCACTTTCACTGGTAATTCCCACACTACACACTGAAGTGGCTGTATCAACACCCATAACTCTCATAACAAGACAACCTTTCTACTTTGGGGAACAGATATGGTAATAATTCTTTCTCCTTCAATAACTTTATTATCCTTAAATGAGCGGCAAAAATAAACTTTAAAAGTTGCAGGCGGAAATAAATGCTCTGCTTTTTCCGGCCATTCTATAAATGATATCCCATTACCATCAAAATAATCTTGTATATCTAAGGTTTCAATCTCCATAGAGGAAGAGATTCGATAAAAATCAAAATGATAAACCGTAATCTCTCCATAATACTCATGCATAATAATAAAACTAGGGCTGGTCACCTCTTTAGTAATACCCAGGCCTGCACAGGCCCCCTGCACAAATACAGTCTTACCACTTCCTAATTCACCATACAAAGCTACCACATCACCTTGCTTTAGTGTCGAAATAAAATTCTTACCTAACTGGAAGGTTTCTTCCGCAGCCCTGGTGGTTACATGTACATCTTTTTTCCCCATAGTAAATAACAATTATTGCTTGGCTTCAAGTAAAACAATAGGGAGAATCATCTCCTGCAATGAAACTCCGCCATGTTGAAAACTATTGTAATATTTGGTATAAAATTTATGATAATTTGTAGGATAAAGAAAACAAACATCCTCTTTAGCTATTAAATAATTAATATTCAATCCTCTTCTGGGAAGACCAAACAAGTTAGGGTCCTTTACTTCAATTATATCCTTTTTCTGCCCCCTAATTCCTTTTCCATATTTGTAACGAAGATTAGTAGAGGTTTCCCGGTCAGCGTATACAGTGGAACCCCGTTTGGTTAAAATTGAACCATGATCACTGGTAATAATAATCTGCACATCTTCCTTGGAGGCA
>CAZKMO010000015.1:0-11349 GCA_964554015.1 uncultured bacterium | reverse complement strand
ATGACGGACCAGGTCCTTATAATCTGGACGCAGCGGCAGGGCCGCCAGCAGTTCTATCACAACCACCATGCCGGCGGCCGCCAGGAACGCGGTAGGGCGCCGACCGCGCCGGAAAAGCGCAGCCACCTTTTTAAAATTGAAAATAGAGGAGAATGTTTAAACCAGGTTTTGGTTAAGGATCGATAGGCGGACTCATCAGGAATAATTTCTTGAATTATCTCAGAATCACTGCTACGGTGGGATAGAATATCAACAAAATTAAAAACCATTACGGTCAGAGGTACAGACAAATATTCGTTTATTTTTCTCGCTGTTTCTTTTGCTTTTTTTTGATTGATAATCTTTACATACTTAAAAGCATTATCAAAATGTACACCATTTTTTTTCAATTGTTCCCCTAAAAATTTATCCTCATATCGGTTCTGGCTGAATTCATCATCATCACTCAGTTTCCAGAGTTCAGGGTAAATCTTCTCAATCTCATAAGGGAACATTCCGGCAAATATACTATTTCGGCTGTAAGGAGTAGCTGTAGGGAGAATAGAATAATAATATTCTCTCTTAATATTAAAAAAATCATATAACATGGGCTCGATAGACATCCACTGATCAACACGTAGATTATCAATAAGCACAAATAATATCCTCTGTTCCCGTTTAAGCAGGGGGATCACATATTTAGCTATAACATCCGGTGATAAAACTGGCCTTTCCTGATCCTTTACCCAACCATAGTAATTTTCTTCAATATAATTTCCAAAAACAATGTTACACTCTTTTAATTGATCATTTATAATTTGACGAAGATCCGGATTAGGGAAATTATCAACATTTATCATTCTCTCAGCTAGACTAGTATAAATATTAATCCATTCCTTAAATGATATTGATTTATTTAATAAAGAAGAAATTCTTTGAAATTCCTGGGTATGATCTCTTATAAGTTTTTCATCAGCAATTCTTTTCTTATCCAATATTCTTTTACAAGAAGAGAGAATCTGGCTAGGATTAACCGGTTTAGTTAAATAATCATCAATATTCTCTCCAATAGCTTCTTCCATCAAATTCTCCTCTTCACTCTTGGTGATCAGAATTATAGGAAGAGAAGGTTTGATATCTTTTAATATAGACACTGCTTCCAAACCCTGAAGACCGGGCATCATTTCATCTAAAAGAATAAGGTCGAAATATTCTTTTTTTATATAGCTAATGGCATCTTCAGCATTAGTTAAAGGCGTTACAGAATAGCCTCTTTCCTCTAAAAAAAGAATATGCGGTTTCAAATGATCAATTTCATCATCAACCCATAAAATTTTACTTTTTCTCTTGGCCATGAAAACTCAACTTAATCAGATTTTAAAGAATTAATTTACTTTAAAGTAAATAATTATAATATTTATTAGTAAATGCCTATATATTAGGAAAAATTGGGAAAGTTATCTTTACTTACGTAAAATGGTTTCGTTTCTTTCAGCACCCACCGAAACCAATCCGACCGGAACATTCACTACTTCTTCTATACAATTAATATAATTATGTAATTCTTGGGGAAGATCTTTATAATTTTTGATTTTGGTCGTGGGCTGCTGCCATCCTGGAACTACCTTATAGACAGGTTCAACTTTATCCAAAACGGTAAGATCAGTTAAAAAATCCTTCTGTGGTTTTCCCTTGGTAGTATATCCGGTACAAATTTTTATTTCATCCAAAAAATCTAAAACATCAATTTTAGTTAATGCTAAGAAATCAATCCCATTAATGGCAGCGGAAAATTTAGCTAAAACACAATCCAGCCATCCACATCTGCGGGGCCTGCCGGTAGTAGCTCCATATTCTTTTCCCCTTTCTCGCAGCTTATCTCCCATTTCTTTGATAAGCTCAGTGGGAAATGGTCCCCGACCCACCCGGGTAGTGTATGCTTTTAAAATACCAATGCTACTATCTATTTTTTTTGGATTTATGCCTAAGCCACTGAAAAGTCCTCCGATGGTAGTATTGGAAGAAGTAACATAAGGATAGGTACCGTGATCAATATCAAGAAGCATTCCCTGAGCCCCCTCCAATAATACTCTTTTTTTATCATCTATCATGCAATTCATAAAATAAGTAGTATCAGCTATATTATTTTTGATTTTATCAGCAAACTGCTTAAGATCATTCAATACTGTATTTTTATCAAGGCCTGGTCTGTTAAAAACATCTTGAAAAATTTTATTATAATAGTCGATATTCTTTGATACAATTTCTTCATATTTTTTTTCATAAAGTAAATCACCTATTCTCACTCCTGATCTATAAGCTTTATCTGCATAAGCAGGTCCAATTCCTCGCCTGGTGGTGCCAATGGGATATTCACTATTCTCTTCATTTATGGCTTCGATTTCTTTATGATAAGGAAGGATCAAATGAGCACCATAACTTATAAGTAATCTATTAAAAACTTTCAATCCTTTTTGTTCCAGAGCGTCTATTTCTGATAGTAAGGTTTCAGGATGAATAACTACTCCATTACCTATCACACAAGTAACATTTTCATGTAAAATACCTGAAGGCAAAAGATGTAGAATGTAAACCTCATTATCAATTTTAACTGTATGACCGGCATTTGCTCCTCCCTGAAATCGCGCTACAACATCAACCTTTTCTGAATAAAGATCAACAATTTTGCCTTTACCTTCATCTCCCCACTGTAGTCCTGTTATTAATCTTACCCGATCACCATCATTTATGGAAATTTTCAATTGCTTTATCCTCATTATCAAACTGGTTAAAAACTCTTTCAAGTTTAGTAAGCTTCAGTAATTTCTCTACTTTAGGGGGAATATGAAGAAGACTCAACTTACCATTATTATTTCGTACCGTAGTTAAACATCCAATTAAAATTCCTAATCCGGAACTGTTCATCCACTTTACATTATGCAAATCAACTATAAACTTCTTTATCCCTTGAGATAAAAAATTTCTAATTTTTTCTGATACAGAAGCCGCATCCGGGCCACCCACAACATCTCCTTCCAAACGTATTATAACAATATCCTTCCTTTCCTCAATAGTAAACTTCATACTATCCTCTTTAATATTTATCTATTTCTTTTTCTCTTGGCCATCCTAAGTTTATTTTTTCCCCCGTGTTTCTTCTGCCATTCAAAAATAATCGGACTGGCTACAAAAATAGAGGAATAGGTCCCTACTACTACTCCTAACAACATAGCAAAAGAGAATCCTTTTAATACTTCTCCACCAAAAAGAAATAAAATCAATACAACAATAAAAGTCGTCACTGAGGTAATTACCGTCCTACTCAGACATTGGTTTATGCTTTTATTTAATACATGGAAAAGATCTTCTCGGCGCAATATTTTTAAATTTTCCCGAATTCTGTCGTATACCACAATGGTATCATTTAAAGAATATCCCACAATAGTAAGAAAAGCTGCTATCTCTTTAATGGATATTTCAATTCGTAACAAACTAAATATTCCTAAGATTATAAATACATCATGGAATAAGGCAACAATTGCTCCCACTGCAAATAATAATTCAAATCGTATGCCGATATAAATTAAAATCAATAATAGAGCTATCAATATAGCCCAGATGGCTGAATTTCTTAATTTTTTTCCGATTTTAGGACCAATGGTTTCTACTTGTCTTATTTCATGCTTCTTATCAGAAAGAGATTCATTAATAATGGTCTGTACTTTTTCCGCCATCTGGGCAGCAGAAATCCCTTTCTGCTGCTCGATATAGATTAAATATTCATTTCTGGCACCAAAACTTTTTATTTCTGCATTGGCTATTTCCGAACCGGAAAGTGCCACTCTCAGCTGGGCTGTAGTAATATCTTCAAAAAATTTAATAACTACTGAGGTTCCTCCTTTAAAATCTATCCCGTAATTCGGACCACCCTGGATAATCAGGGAAAGAATACCCACAACAATCAAGGACAATGAAATAATGTAACCTATTTTCCGTTTTGTTAAGAAATCTATGGAAGGATTTTTGAATAATCGCATGTACAATCCCTTTCTCTATATCTGTTATAAATAATTAAATACTGAGTTTGGTTAAGGTTCTTCTGGATGTAATAATTGAAAATATATGCCGGGTAACCACCAAAACCGTAAACATACTAGCAAGTATACCGATGGAAAGAGTCACCGCAAAACCCCTTACCGGTCCAGTACCAAATTGATAAAGCACAAGTGCGGTTAAAAGAGTAGTTAAATTTGCATCCAGAATGGTAATAAAAGCTCGTGAATAACCAGCATCAATGGAAGCACGAACAGTTTTTCCTGTGTCCAGTTCCTCCCGAATCCGTTCAAAAACCAATACATTGGCATCAACTGCCATACCAATGGTCAAGACAATTCCCGCTACTCCGGGCAAGGTCAAGGTAAAGCCAAATTGGGCTAATACAGCCATTACTAGTAATATATTTAGGATTAAGGCAGTATCAGCAATCAATCCTGCACCCTTGTAATAAATAATCATAAAGAGTATAACTAATCCCATCCCGATTAAAGCAGATAATTTACCCTGATTGATTGAATCTCTACCCAGGGAAGGGCCAACTCTTCTTTCTTCAATCACATGGATAGGGGCATCCAGTGCTCCGACTCGTAAAACAATAGCAATCATTTTTGCCCTGTCCATACTCCCAATGCCGGTAATTTGATTATTGGCTCCTAATGTACTCTGTATTTGAGCAGCAGAGACTACTCTGTTGTCAAGTACTATGGCCATCATTTTATGAAGATTAGCACTTGATACCCTTCTTATAATTCTGGCTCCGGTTCTATCTAAAGTAAAATTTACCACTGCACTTCCGGCAGTCTGCATCTGATTACCAATGCCGACATCTGCATCCTTAAGATATCTTCCGGTCAATTCAGCTTTATCTTTTAATAAATATAGTCTTCGGTAGGATTTATCAGCAATCTGATCCGTTTCGGATGACCATACCAGTTCTGTATTTTCGGGATACAACTCTCTTATATCCTTTCTCTCCATTATCTTATCAACTGCTCTCACATTATCAATCGGAACCAGGACTCTGCCTCCCTGAGCAGTGCGTAATAAAGCCAGAAAAGGATGCTCATTGAAAATTTTTTGATCAACTAAAATAGTAGAATCCTTTTCTGTACCGCTTGTATCAGATGCTACCCCCTCAGCTTCACCAAATAATTCACTCACACTGATAATTTTATCTTCGCTTTCTCTGGTTTTTGTTTCCATGCTATCTTCTTCGGTACTCTTAACTATTTCTTCTTTATCAGTTTCCGTAACTCCTTTTTCCCCCGCTAGTTTCTGATCAATCTCTTGAATGAGTTGGGTATATTCTTCTGGAGGCGAAAGCATTTTAAATTCCAACAAAGCAGTTCGACCAATCAGTTCTTTAGCCATACCAGGATTTGATAGCCCCGGTAACTCAATAAGAATTCTTCTATCTCTTAATCTTTGCAGATTTGGTTCCGAAACTCCGAATTGATCAACTCTGTTTCTTAACTTTTGTAAAGAACGGACCATGGCTTTTTCAGCCTCATCATCAAGATATTTAATGACCCGGCTTTCCGTATCCCCTCGTTCACCCCAATATCTATTCATGGGAATATTTTCCTTCTCAAACTCCTCTTGTAAAATACTGAGAAATCCTCTGGTACTAACATTCATTTTTTCTCTGGTTTTGGTGAGTATCTCGGATAACTTTGCATCTTTATTTTCAGCCAACTGTTCCACCAGCTTTGGTAAATCTACTTCATACACCAAATGAATACCCCCCTGTAAATCCAGTCCAAGATTTATTGATTCATCCATTAAAGATTTTAGTTTTCCCTCTTCTTCCAGTTCAGTTCGTTTTTCCTTGGGTATGGTTAAATATTTATAGGTAGGATAAAGGGCATACAGGGCCCAACTAATTAAACCTATTATAATTATTGTCTTAATAATACCCTTACTTTTCATACTAAATCTCCCACAATATTGCAAAATTAATATAATTAAAACTCTGATTTAGACCTGAACTGTAATGTAATTTATTAAATAACAAGTTGCAAGTATTTTTTAAGAACTCTTTTTTATCCCCTACTTATACCTTTTTCATATTTTCTCTTAAAATTTAAAACACTTTCATAAAGAGCAAGTGCAATCTTTTGTCGAAATGTCCTGGTTCTTAACTGTCTTTCTTCATAAGGATTAGATAAAAAGGCTGTCTCCACTAAAATTCTGGGCATGGATGCTCCCACCAAAACAAAAAATCCCGCTTGATATACCCCTTTACCCCATTGCCCAATTCTGGTTCCTTCTTTCAACTGGTGAGTAACCATTTGGGCCAGATCAAGACTCTCGTTCAGATAAGAATTCTGAGCTATGGCGTTAAGTATATAAGAAGCATCCTTATACTCAGAATAACTTTCATCAAATTCTATAACTGAATTTTCCTTTTCAGCAACTTCTAAAGCTGCCTCAGTTTTACTTTTTCCCAACACCCAGGTTGAACAACCTTTCACACCCCTATTTCTGGTTGCATTAGCATGAATACTTATAAAAAGTTTTCCATCTTTATTATTGGCAAATTGAGTTCGCTCTCTCAATTCTACATAGGAATCATCAGATCTGGTAAGATATACTTCCACATTCAACCGATCTTCCAGTAACTCTTTTAACCGTTTTGCAATATCCAGGGTTATATCCTTTTCCTTGGTTCCTTTAGGCCCTATTGCCCCCGGATCTTTTCCACCATGCCCGGGATCTATTATTATTCTATCAATCAACCATTTTTCACGATTAAAGGTAATAGAGTTATTGACTCCACTTTCCGAGTTAACCTTATGCCAAATAGAAACAATGATCTCATTTTGCTTAATATCAATGGAACTATCATCAATTTCCTGATTTAAATTAAAGGTTAATTGGGAAGATTTATCAAATTGAAAAGCAGCAATTTTATTCACTATCCCCATTTTTGTATCAGTTGACGCTTGCACTGTATCCACTTTCCCCCCTAAAATGGTTACGTATAACCACCCATGCCGAAAAGAGGTAGATACATCAGATTGCTTAAATTGTTTATTGGTATGGATATGAATTGAACTCCCATTTTCTTTTGTGTCCACATCTATACTTACAATATTACAGTCAAACCTATCTACAGTCAAAACCTGGTAATTATTATTGTAATTAAGTGAAACAGGTAATTTATCACCCACTATAGTAATGAAAATTGCAGCAGGAACAAAAATATCATCTCCGGTATCAACTGTGACCAAAGGCATCTGATAAGGTTTATCATAAAGTATAAGAAAGGGATTTAAGCCGGAAACAATAAGTGAACCTGCACCTACTTTTATAACTATCTTCCTTTTTTTCTGATTGATGAAATATTTAAAATTTAAGCGATCGGCAAAGGATCGTAAGGAAAAATAGGTCACATCATCTTTCACCAGAGCAGGCAAAGTATACTTTTGCTGTGAATCTTTAAAGGTGAGTTCAATTTCTCCATATTGATAGGCAAAGCTATTATTAGCAGTAATAAAGATAATAGCTAAATAAAAAAAATATTTAAAAATTCTTTTTGATATTACATAACTATTCATATTTAAAATAATTGGTAAAAATTCTCTAATTACTCATCCTTTCTTAAAATCTTACTTGCTCTTTTCAGGTAGGTTTTTTCCTCTTTAGTAAGATTATCCATTCCCACTTGATTTGCTTTGTCAAGTATTTGATCCACTATCCTCCTCATTTTCTCTCTTTCCTCACGTTTCCGAAGATCATTCTTTATTCCTCTGTGTCTATTCCATTTTTTGATTGTATTAACCAGCCAATCAAAACTCTGTCCTTTTTTCATATAAATATACCCAATAAGCATTCCTCCCAGATGAGCAAAATGAGCTATCCCATCCCTGCTTCCCGTAACACCACCCAAGATTGACATAGCAGCAAAAGCAAGTGCAAGCGTTCTTGCCCGCATTCGTATAGGCAGAATAAAAAACAGCAAAAGAGTAATCACCCTATGAGGAAACATAACCGCATAGGCTGTCAATATTCCCATAACCGCACCCGAAGCTCCAATGGTTGGAATTGTTGACATGGGAGTTAAAATGGTATGAATGACTCCTGCACCTACCCCGGTAATAAAATAGTATTTGTAAAATTCTCTGGTTCCCCACATACTTTCTATTTCTATACCAAAAATCCAGAGTGCATACATATTTAAAAAGATATGTAAAAAATTACCATGTAAAAACATATAAGTAAAAAACTGCCAGAGAAAAAATCTTGACCAGGCAATCCGTGGTATTAAGCCAAGGGTTAAAATCAATTGAGGTCCGACGAGTAATTGAAAAAGGTATACCACTCCATTGGCAATAAGAAGAGTTTTAACTGCCCGGGTCATGCCTCCTCCCCCAATACTCCACCGCATCTGATTAGTTGAATACATGTTGTATCACCTTACTAAAAATTATAAATACCATGAACAGTTTTTTTATTGTATTTAGAAGTTATGAGAAGATAGATGATAGAAGTTAGATTTCTTTTACATACCAATCTTTAATATCTAAACAAAAATTTTTCTGGCTTCTGGATTCTGACCTCTGATCTCTGAATTCTGATAATCACCATCACCTGAACCACAAATCTTAAATTAGTATACGAAGTGACTACTAAGATCACTCTACTTTATCTTCTAACATCTAAAATCTGCATTTCTAAAACAGCAGTAATTTAATACCGCCTCTAATTCCGATTCCGGAAACATTTACTTCGGCCGTGGTTTTACCATAATCCTCAATTTCTATTTTCCCCTGAGGTTTACATCCGTTATAAAATCCTTCCACGACAAAAGAGGAACGGCTCCCGATTTCATATTCAATTCCTAAAAATACATTCCATCCAAAACCTGAAAAGGTGGCATTTTTTAAAAATAAAAATTCATAGGTTAATCCCCCGCCCAATATCCAATAAAGAGATGGCTGAATGGGAAATGAGGCAGTAAGATCAATTGATAAAGGCAGAAGGGTGTTAGAGTACTCTGTTTTTTCATCCACAACTGTATATTCTACATTATCCTTCGATCCCTCGAACTTTACATCTTTTGACTTGCTTGTCTTATTAAAATAGGATATGCCAAAACTCAAATCAACTCTTTCATCTACAGCAATCCCGTAACTTCCATTGAGAATCAAGCTGCTTTCCATTCCTTTAGGATTAAAAAATCCACCCTTAAATTTTAAAACTTTTGCACTCTGAGCAAAAACTGTTGAACCTAAAATAAAAATAACCACAAACATAACTGAGATTTTACTTTTAAATTTCATTATATTCTCCTCTCTATTGAATAAATTTTAATTGATATTTTTTAGTTATCAATTTTTTCCATATCCACTTAACGCTAATCAGCTAATTTCCAATAAGCTAAATGCTCACTTGCAACATGTCAACTGCCTAAACTCACTTAACAGCAATACTTAATAATTTATCCTTTACATATATTATCTTAACAATCTCTTTATCATTGGTATATTTCTGAATCTTGGGATCATTCAAAGCTTCCCTTTTAACCTGCTCTTCCCCGCTATCCGCTTCCATCTTTATTTGAGTTCTAACCCTTCCGTTGACCTGTACCACTATGGTTACCGTTCCAGAGGCTAATTTATCTTTATCCCAGTCTGGCCAATCAGAATCAAAGACACTATCCGAATTTCCAATTTGATGCCATAATTCTTCTCCCAGATGCGGTGCAAAAGGTGATAAAAGCTGTATCATGGTTTTCACTGTATAATTGAGAATCTGTTTATTTTGTTCCCGGGGCGATACATTTTGAATATAAAGATACATTTCATTAACCAGTTCCATAATTCTGCTTATACAAGTATTAAACTGAAACCGTTTCAAATCCTGAGTAACCATTTTAACCGCATAATGACACTGCCTTTCCAGAGTAGCAATATTCTTATTTTCAGTTCCTTGAGGTGGATTTTCCAGAATCGCCTCAACCAACCGCCATACTCTGTAGTAAAATCTTTGAATTCCATGAATACCATCTTCAGACCAGTCCCCCCCTTCAGTATAGGATCCCATAAACATTATATACATTCTGAATACATCCGATCCATAGGTATGAACATATTCATCCGGATTAATAACATTACCTCTTGATTTGGACATTTTCGCACCCTGGTTGGTAATGACTCCCTGATGAATAAGCCGCTGAAAAGGTTCATCAAAATCAATCAAATCCAAATCATATAATACCTTAGTAATAAAACGGGCATACATCAAATGCATGACAGCATGTTCAGCTCCTCCCACATATTGATATACCGGCAGCCATTTTCCTGCTATTTCTTTATCAAAGGGAGCAGAATCCACATGCGGGGTAAGATAACGTAAAAAATACCAGGAGGAACAGACAAAGGTATCCATGGTGTCAATTTCTCTAACCGCTTTCCCCCTGCATTGGGGACATTCTGTTTCCACCCAGTCAGTATTTGTTGCCAGAGGAGATTCTCCACTCCCGGTGAACTCAACTTCTCTGGGAAGTTTCACCGGTAATTCATCCTCAGGTACAGGTACATATCCGCATTTTTCACATTTAACCATGGGAATGGGAGCGCCCCAATAACGTTGACGGGATATTAACCAATCCCGAAGTTTATAAGATATTCTCCTTTCTCCCCAATTATTTTCATCTAAATAAGAAATTACCTTTTGTATTCCGGAAGTAGAATTCTCACCTGTAAAGGAACCGGATTTAATCATTATACCTGGATCTACAAAGGCTTGATCAAGCTCACCGTGTTCCTTACCATCCGGACTGATAACTTCTCGGATCGGCAGATTAAATTTCTGAGCAAATTCAAAATCCCTCTGATCATGGGCAGGAACCGCCATTACGGCTCCGGTACCATAGCTCATCAACACATAATCTGCAATCCAAATGGGAATCTTCTCCTTATTTACCGGATTAATACAGTAACTTCCGGTAAAAACACCGGTTTTTTCCTTGTCCAAGGAAGTTCTGAATATCTCTGTTTCTTTCTGAGATGAATTAATGTAAGCTGCAACTTCTTTTTTATGATCTGGGGTGGTTAATTTCGGGACCAGCCCGTATTCAGGGGCCAGTACCATATAGGTTACTCCCCAGAGAGTATCGGGACGGGTAGTAAAAACTTCAATATTTTCATCATATCCCTGAACCGCAAATGTAATGGAAGCACCTTTACTTTTTCCGATCCAGTTTTTCTGCATGATAACTGTTTTTTCCGGCCATTCGATTTTTTCCAGACCTTCCAGCAATTTATCAGCATACTTGGTGATTTTAAAAAACCACTGTTCCAGATCCTT
>CAZKMO010000014.1:0-36013 GCA_964554015.1 uncultured bacterium | reverse complement strand
TAACTTTATCCTTACCAATGATGGCCCTGCTGCCTCTGGTAAGAGTACAACTGCATTAAAGATTGCAAACAAATTAAATTGGCTCTACCTGGATACAGGAGCCATGTATAGAGCCATGGCAGTAAAAATATTAAAAAAAAATATTGCCTTAGATGATACGCTCTCAATCGGAAAAGCAGCTGATGAAACTGAAATCAGTATAAAACAGACAAAAAATGGCATGAAGATATTTCTCGACCAAGAAGATATTAGTAATAAAATAAGAACACCGGAAATTGACAGAACAGTGGGGCCGGTTTGTGAAGTTCCCCATGTCAGAGAAGTGTTGGTTGCATTGCAAAGAAAAATTGGCAGTAAAGGCAACATTGTTGCTGAAGGCAGAGATATGGGAACAGTTGTTTTTCCTAAAGCTGACCTAAAAATTTTCTTAATTGCTTCTCTGCCCAGTCGAGCGGAAAGAAGGCGTAAGGATATGAAAAAAATGGGTCTGGAAATATCTAAAAAAGCATTGCGGCAAGAGATACAAAAACGAGATAAAAGGGATGCCAGCCGAGCCCACAGTCCCCTAAAGAAAGCAGAGGATAGTATAGTATTGGATACAACCCATTTAAGTATTACCCAACAGGTAGAATTTATACTTAATAAAATTAATGAAGTAAAATGAAAGTATATATTGAATCACAAGCACAACCTTGCCCCGGGGTTACCAATGCTATTAATAAAGCTGAAGAGTTATTATTCAGAAATAAAAAAGTTTATTTACTCGGTCAGTTGATTCATAATCAACGGGAAATTGACAGAATGAAAAAAATTGGACTACAACAAATTACACGGGAAGAACTTTTCCATGATTCTAATCAGAAAATTCTTTCAGAAAAATATTTTTTAATCCGGAGTCATGGCGAGCTGGAAGAAGTAGTTCAAAAAGCCCAAGAAAAAAATTTTATTATTGTTGATGCTACCTGCCCTATTGTTCAACATTCTCATAAGTTAATAATTCAACACATTCAGAAAGGGTGGAAGATAGTTATTGTGGGAAACAAAAAACATCAGGAAGTACATGCCCTGCTGGCGAGTACCAATGGAAATGGCACCGTCATATCAAGCCTGGAAGAAATTGAAAAACATGATTTTGATAACCAATCAGTACTATTAGCCCAAACCACTATTGATCCTGATTTTTTCTCCCAAATCAGAAATAAACTTTTATCCAGATTTAATCAATTTAAAGCTATTGATACTACCTGCCGCTATCTTCATAAGAGAAAAAAACAGATAAAAAAATTTGCTTCTATGATGAATATTGTTATACTTGTGGGAGGAATGCAATCTTCAAATTGTAAAATGTTATATGAGTATTCCTTAAAACATAATAAAAGATCTTATAAAATTGAAAAGCCTGGAGATATTAATAAAAAATGGTTTAAAAAAAATGATAAGGTTGGAATTACCGGAGGAGCTTCAACTCCCCGCTGGCAATTAAATGAAGTAAAAGGTTATATAGAAAATAACTTTACAGATAAATCCCCTCAAAAGGGATAAAAAAATAAAGGAGGTATACATCTATGGCGGATGTGGAAAAAAAATTAAACAATAATGTTAGCGGATCTGAAGATCCGAGCCCAGACAAAAAAGGAGGTGATAATTCAACAATATCCAAGGATATTGATATTAGTAAGGAAAAATCCAAAAATGTAATTTCTGCAACATCTCTTCCCCCTGAACAGGAATACTCAAATGAAGAGTATAATAAATTTGCTGAATTATATGAAAAAACCCTGAATGATATTAAAGTTGGTGAAATAGTCGAAGGCAGAATTCAGGCTATTACCAAGCAATATGTTTTGGTTGATATTGGTTTTAAATCGGAGGGAGCTGTCCCGGTTGAAGAATTTGATGATATTTCTGATCTAAAGGTTTCGGATGAAATTGAAGTATTTATTGAAGCACTTGAAGATTCAGAAGGCCAGCTTATGTTATCCAGAAAAAAGGCAAACTTTGTACGAAAATGGGAAGAGATCGTTCAGTTTTATAAAAGCGGTCAAACCATCAAAGGAATATGTAAACGGAGAATTAAAGGTGGTATTGTTATCGACTTACAGGGAGTTGAGGCATTTTTACCCGGTTCCCAAATTGATATCAAACCCATTCGTGATTTTGATTCCTTAATTGGTAATGAATTTGATTTTAAAATCGTAAAAGTCAACCGACTGAGAAGAAATATTGTAGTCTCTCGCAGAGTAATTCTGGAAGAAAGCAGAGCAGAACAGCGGGAAAAAATTGTTGATAATCTAAAAAGAGGAGATGTCTATAAAGGCACGGTGAAAAACATAACCGATTTCGGTGTTTTTATTGACTTAGGAGGAGTAGATGGTCTTCTTCATATAAATGATCTATCCTGGGGAAGAATTAATCATCCTTCCGAAGTAGTCAGTTTGGATGATGAAATTGATGTTATGGTTTTAGATTACAATGATGCTAAGGATCGAATTTCTCTGGGTCTGAAACAATTACAATCTCATCCCTGGGAGGGTATTGAAGAAAAATATCCTATTGATTCTATAGTAAAGGGTAAGATTGTCTCTATTGCTGACTATGGAGCCTTTGTTGAGTTAGAAAAAGGAGTTGAGGGACTTATTCATATATCGGAGATGACCTGGAACAGGTATAATACCCATCCCTCCAAGGTGGTAAATCTGGGAGAGGAGGTTGAAGTTAAAGTATTGAGTATTGAAAGAGACAAAAAACGGATTTCACTGGGATTAAAACAACTATCTCCTGACCCCTGGGAAGACATCGAAAAAAAATATCCTATTGACTCCAAACACAAAGGCCATATAATGAACATGACCAACTTTGGTGTTTTTGTTGAACTGGAAGAAGGAATAGACGGATTAATCCATATTTCTGATCTTTCCTGGACAAAAAAAGTAAGGCATCCAAGTGAAGTATTAAAAAAAGGCGAAGATGTTGAAGTTGTTATTATTGAGATAAATAAAGTAGAACGAAGAATCTCCCTGGGATACAAGCAGTTAACTGAAAATCCCTGGAAAAAATTTGAAGATACCTATAAGATTAATTCCAAAGTAAACGGAAAAATCTTACGGTTTATTGAAAAGGGATTAATTGTCGAACTTCCTTATAAATTGGAAGGATTTGTACCAATCTCACAAATGGAAGAACCCAGTATTGGAAAAGTGAAAAAATCTCATAAAGCCGGTGATGAATTAGAGTTACAGGTTATTGAATTCGAAAAAAACAACAAAAGAGTCATCCTATCCAAGAAAAAACTGGAAGAAGAACAAAAACTAAAAGAATCTAAGGATGAAGAAGAAAAGATTAAAGACTATATGAAAAAAAGTGAAGACAGCAAGCCCACTTTAGCTGAAATTGCTGATAAAACTTCGGAAGATACGATAAAGGCAGTAGAACAAAAAAACAAAAAAGAATCCTCAAAAAAGAAATCCTCAGATGAAAGTAAGAAAACTAAAGAATCAGCTGCAAAAAAGGTGAAATCTGATTCAGAAAAGACAATACAAACTAAAGAACAAGAATCACCCCTAAAGGAAACGAAAAAGAAGAAAGAAAAGATAAAAAAGCCAAAAACCACTGCCAAAAAGACTGAATCAAAAAAAGAAGAAAAGAAAGATACATCAAAAAAAACCAAAAAGGCTAAAGAAAAAAAGTCAGAAAAGAAGAAAGAGAAAAAAAAATCTGACAAGAAATCAAAAAAAGACAAGGATACCGAATAGACAAAAGAAAGAACCATAGCTTATAAAACTAAAAAATTGACTAATTTCATCTATGATTGCTGATTCTTCAAAATTTAAAAGATAATTTAAATAAAAAGCCAGGTTACAGACCTGGCTTTTTATTAGGAGTAAATTGTGCCTACGGTTTTTTTCCAAACTTTTGGTTGTAAGGTTAACCAGGCCGAGACTGCTTCTCTGGAAAGAGAGTTCACACAAAGAGAATATCGAGTTGTCAGTAACTATATTGATGCAGATGTAATTCTGATAAACACTTGTACGGTAACCCATCGAAGTGATGCTAAATGCAGGCAGGCAATTCGAAAATTAACTAAAAAAAATCCCAAGGCAACCTTAATTGTGGCTGGCTGCTATGCCCAAGTATCTTCTGAAGATATTTCCACTATCCCGGGTATAGATTATATATTCGGTCTGCAGGATAAATTCAGACTTTTCAACTACTTTAAAAAGCCGGATAAAAGAAATACCCCCTGTGTTATAGTACATGCTGTCCATAAAATTGATAAAGCAGTGAGTACCCGAGGTGATTTCACTGATCGCACCAGAGCTCTGGTAAAGATTCAAGATGGCTGCGATCAGAAATGTTCCTACTGTATTGTTCCCTATGCCCGGGGAAAAGCCCGCAGTGTGGATGAAGACCTAATAGTCCACCAGGTTAAAAATTTAATATCTCGTGGATTCAAGGAAATTGTATTAACCGGCGTCCACATTGGCAAATACGGAAAAGAAAGACAGGAAAAAGATAGTCTGACCAAACTATTGGAAAAAATAATTACCCTTCCTCATCTGGGCAGAATTCGTTTGAGTTCCATAGATTCAGTTGATATAACAGAAAGACTTCTATCCACTGTGGCTGGTTCGGAAAAAATATGCAATCATTTTCATATTCCTCTTCAAAGCGGAAGTGACAGAATTCTCAAATTAATGAATCGTCACTACACCATTAAACAATTCCTCCATAAAATTGATATGATCTTATCCTCTTTTGATTTGGTTGGACTTGGCACTGATGTCATACCCGGTTTCCCTGGTGAAACAGATCAAGATTTTAAGGATACTTACGAGAAAATTTCTCAAATACCATTTACCTATCTGCATGTATTCCCCTATTCTGAAAGAAAATTAACCAAAGCCTATTCCATGCCGGAGAAAATTGATCCAACCGTAAGAATTAAACGAGCGGAAAAACTACGTAGATTAGGAGAAGAAAAAAAGAAAGGATTTATGTCTCAATGGATTGATAGAACTGCTACGGTATTATTTGAAGGCCAAAACAAAAGTGGAAAAATTCAAGGATTTTCGGCAGAATATATCCCCATACGAGTGGATTTTCAGAAGGAATTAGTAAATAATTTTGCCCTAGTACGTCCAGAAACCCTTAAAATAAATTATCTCACTGCAAAGGTAGAAAAAAAATTATAACCCTAAATACCTCCTGTTCAATCACTAAAAGATTTACTCTCAATTTTCTTGCTTTTATGGTTAATTTTTAATATAATAATTAAAAAATAACTAAAAAATGAAAATACAATTAAAAAATATTGGAATTTTACTACTTATTTACCTTTTATTTTTATATGGATTCTTAATTGGGGAATACAAAATATTCCCCTATCATTTTTTAAAAAGTATAATCAGTATTAAATCACATCCTGATACCTCCCCAAAAATAACTAAATTCCATTATGGAAGATGGGAAAAATTAAGAGCTGTAGCAGAAACTCCTCCTGATCAGAAAGAAGCGATAAAAAAAATAAGCACCCTCCCCTATTTAAAAGGATATGAACCAGCCAAGGATGAATTCACAGGGTTAACTGTTTACCAGCCCGATAAGGCATATAACGGGGTAACCCTGTACTGTTCCGGTCATGAACCCATAGTATATTTAATGGACATGAAAGGAAATATTCTGCATACCTGGTCAGTTGATTTCGAAACCCTCTGGCCGAAACCCTTACCTTTTCCTATATATGAAGAACATAAACAATTTATCCGGAGAGCCCGGCTTTTTCCCAATGGAGATTTATTATGTGTATTTGAATACATAGGATTAGTAAAACTTGATAAAAATTCGAATATACTATGGAAATATACGGGGCAGAACCATCATGATATAGATATATCTAAAAATAGTACCATCTATTCATTAGGGAGTCCAATTGATAATTTAGCTACAGATATTCCCTTTATCCCCCCAAATAGTAAAAGCGATCTTATCATAATTTTAACTCCAGAGGGAAAAGAAATAAAAAAAATATTAATCTTCGATGCATTTTATAATTCAAATTATGCAGGTTATTTACAATTAATCAAAGATGCCGATCTTTTTCATGCCAATTCCATAGATATTATTGAAAAATCTGTTGCCCGACAGTATGATATATTTAAGCAAGGAGATATTCTGGTATCATTGAGGAATATTAATTCCATTGCGGTTATTGATATTGAATCCGGTAAAGTAAAATGGGCCCTTAACGGTATGTGGCACGCTCAGCATCAATCGGAATTTCTTAAAAACGGACATATTATGCTGTTTGATAATAAAGGGGGAAACAAACAATCTTATTATAAGTTTAACAAATCAAGAATAATTGAATTTGACCCCTTTACTCAGCAAATATATTGGGAATATACTGGAGATAATCAAAAATTGTTTTTTTCCCATTGGCTTGGGTATAACCAACGTCTTCCCAACGGCAATACCCTAATCACTGAATCCACCCAGGGACATATATTTGAAGTAACTCCCAATAAGGAGATAGTCTGGGAATATTATAATCCCCACCGAACCGGTGAGAACAACGAACTTATTGCCACAGTTATGGGAGCCCAAAGACTGGATCGAAACCTACTCACCTTTCTTAAGGAAAAGTAAATTTATTTTAATTTAATCATTTTCTTAACTTCTTTTCTTTCTCCCATTTGAATTCTATAATAGTACACCCCGGAAGAAAGACTTCGGCCCTCAAACTCTATTCTATGCTCTCCCCTGTTTTGATACTCATTAACCAGGGTGTTTATCTCCTGTCCCCTGGAATTATAAATCTTTAATACCACTTTTCCCGGTTTTTGCAGGTAATATCGAATGGTAGTTTGCGGATTAAAAGGATTGGGATAATTCTGTTTCAATAGAAACATCTCTGGTTCTAACAGAGAAGAATTAATCCGGGTGGCTGCTGTTGCATTCAATATATACAAACCACAATTTTGATCTGCTACATAAATAAGACTATCTGCTACGGTAACACCTACCGTATAACTTCCGGTATGATAATAACCGGTTTCTACAGGACTGGCAGGATCGGTAATATCAAATATGCGCAGCCCATTATACTTATCCGCCACAAACATATAATTTTCGGACAACATAATATCTTCCGCATCATTATCACTGTAAATAATATTTAACTGATCAGGAGAGGTCGGATCAGAAACATCTATTACCTTTAAACCTGCATACCCATCATCCAAAAAGACATAACTCCCTTTTAGAGCAACAGCATTAGTACGTACTTCGGTTTCAAAATGTCCGATTTCCTGAGGATAGGTAGGATCTGTGATATCCAAGATCAGTAATCCATTGTTATTATCTGCCACATAAGCATAATCACCGGATACTACTACATCCCAAATCAGACCTTCCGTTTCAAAAAAACCGATTTCAACCGGAATAGTAGGATCAGAAATATCGATCACTCGTAATCCTTCAAACTTGTCCGCGATATATGCTAAGGTATCAATTACAAAAACATTCACCACATAACCACCAGCATTATATTCTCCTATCAGATCGGGTGAGGTGGGATCTGATATATCTATGATCCCCAGACCACTATTACTTGCAGCAATAAAGGCATATCCGTTATAAAGAAAAACATTTTCTACTTGGGAGGAAGAATTAATAAAACTAACCTCAAAGGGATTAGCAGGATCAGAAATATCCAGGATACGAAAATCATTATAATAATTGGCAATATAAGCATAATCACCCGAAACCGCCACCGCCTTTGTTTCACTGCCGGTATCATAAAAACCGACGTTAATTAAGGATTCCGGAGTGGAATTATCTACAATCCAGAGGTCTGCCATGCGCCCGGCAAGATAAACATAATTATCAGATACAGCAATATCATCTAAAATACCCAGGGTGATACCTCCAATTTCCACAACATCAAGAGGATCGGAAATATCTATCACTCGCAGACCATACCAGTCATCGGTTACATAAGCATAATTATCCTTTGTCGAAACAGCCAAGGTCCGGTTACCAGTAGAAATAGTATCTGCCAGAACCGGGGCTGTCGGATCACTAATATCAATTACACACAGTCCACCCTCAGCATCCGCAATATAGGCATAATTACCGGATACTGTTATTCTACGGGCAAAGTCATAGGTTTCCAATCCACCCACCTTTACAGGATTACCAGAATCAGAGATATCCAGCACCAAAAGTCCGTTTTGCCCATCTGCCCCATAAGCATAACCATCCCTGACATAGACATCCTGCATCCAGCCCTCTGATTCGTACGAACTGATATGAGTCATTGCAGAAGGATCGGAAATATCAATTATATAAATAGATACTTCCGTGACTACATAGGCCAGAGTATCTGTAATAAAAAGATTTAACGGATAGCGAAAAACATCTAAATAACTGACTTCCCAGGGGCTGGCAGGATCTGTGATATTAATCGCTCTTAATTCACTATTATTGTAATCAATAGCATAGACATAGTTACCACTTACCTTAAGATCTTGTATTGCGCCAGAAAGCAAAGTCTTACTTATAGTTACTGGATTTTCAGGATGAGAGAAATCAATGATTTCCAGATTGGCGCCGTTTCCCAAATAGGCTGTATCACCCTGAACACACACTGCTTGGCAGGGTCCTTTTCCCCATCTGCCTATAAGTTCAACCTTGTTTGCCTCATCCGGCTGCTGGGCAAAGATAATCATAGGTGGAATCAATATAAAATCGTACAAACAAATCATAAACATGATCTTTAGTAATTTTCTCAAATTCATAATTAATTCCTTATTTTTTATGCATATTAAAATAATGATCATTATTTTAATAAATCAAAATATTTTCTTAAAAATATAAATTCATTAACCTTTGAAAAAAATTTCTCTTTAAGTGATATTAATTTATTCACCGGTGGATATATTCTGTTTTAATTCCTTCGCTTGGAATACTCCTTGTTCAGTAATATAAGCAGAAATAAAATTATGAGGGGTGATATCAAAAGCAGGATTGTATACTTCAACTCCGGGAGGTCCAGTAGGTGTATTAAAACTTTTAAGAATTTCATCACCACTTCTTTGTTCAATGGGAATTTGAGAACCAGATTTTAGGGAAAAATCAAAGGTGGAAACCGGAGCTGCAATATAAAAAGGAATTTTATGATGGTTTGCCAGTACTGCCAGAGTAAAGGTACCTATCTTATTGGCTGTATCTCCATTAGCAGCAATGCGGTCAGCACCAACCATAACGCAGTCTATCTTTTTTTGCTGCATTACATATCCAGCAGCTGAATCACACAACACAGTTACTTCGATACCTGAATTTTGCAACTCCCAAGCAGTTAATCTGGAACCCTGCAGTAAAGGGCGGGTCTCATCCGCAAATACCTTTATTTTTTTCCCCATTGCCACTGCTGCGTAGATAACTCCCAAGGCAGTCCCGTAATCAGCAGTTGCTAAGCCTCCTGCATTACAGTGGGTAAGTACGGTTGCCGGATCAGAAAGCAGACGGGCTCCGTTTTCTCCAATTTTTCTGCATATCTTTTTATCCTCTTCCAGTATTGCCAGTGCTTCCTTTAGAATTATTTTTTTCAATTCACTGATTGATTTTTGCAAATTTATCCGGATAATTCCATTCATTCTGTCCAGAGCCCAGAAAAGATTCACTGCCGTAGGTCTGGTCGTTCTTAAAAAATCTCCTGCTTTTTGCACTTGCTCCCATAACCCATTTGAACTCTTACCTGAATAATTATAAGCAGCTAAAGCAATACCCAAAGCTCCGGCAATACCGATAGCAGGTGCTCCTCTGATTCGCAAACTTTTAATCGCTTCTCCCAAGGTTTCAATATCATCGATATCCCTATAAATGAGTTCTTCCGGCAGCTTACTCTGGTCTATGAGTCGGATTTTATTATTCTTCCAGGTAATAGTTTCAACCGGCATAGTTATTTCCCCATTATTTGTACAACGATCTTCCGATGCCGGGTCCGATTATCACAGTCAATCACCACAATCTGTTGCCAGGTACCAAGCAGGAGAGTTGCATCTTTAAAAGGAACGGTAAAAGAGCCTCCCAGAATTGCTGCCCGTACATGGGAATTTCCATTCCCATCCCCCCAGGTGGCATCATGGTAATATTGTTTTTCGGAAGGGGCAAATTTCTCCAGAGCTTCCGGAAGATCTTTTAAAAGTCCGGGTTCGAATTCAATTGTAGTCACTGCAGCTGTAGAACCGGATACAAAGACAGTGCAATTGCCTTGCTCGAGACCGCATTTTTTTACACATTTTTCTACTTGTTCCGTAATATCAACTATGTCAGTGAAACCTTTGGTATCAATTTCAATAAAATCAGTTATAACTTCTATATTTACCTCCTTACAATAAATTTCAAATAATTCAAAATTATTGGTTTATTGAATTTTGCTTTTTACACGTTAAACAAAATTATTAATTATTATTTGCCTTTAACCAGCAAGAACTGCTGTTACTGATTTGGATTCCCCGAAATTGTCAATATATCTTTTTAAAAAATTCTTCAGGGTATAGTTATGACTCTGAGGACCGTCTGCTTCCAGTACATAGGCAGCTGCCAGACTGCCCAGACGGCCAGCTTCTTCCCAACTAAGCTTACCACCTAATCCCTTCAGTAAACCCGCTCGGAAAGCATCTCCTACTCCGGTGGGATCACCATGTTTATTAATTTTAGCAACCGGAATGTGCACTTGCTTATCTTCAGTATAAATATCGGCTCCCTTATCTCCTCTGGTTACAACTACATTCTTCACTTGAGAAAAAATATTTTTTTCAGTCATCTTTGTCTTTTTCTTGAACAATTCAAACTCATAATCATTGAGGATTAGAATACTTGCTTTCCTCATTCCTTCCACTAATTGTTTTTTATTCAGCTGTACAATCTGCTGACCAGGATCAAAAATATAATCCAAAGCAAATTGTTTGCACTGGTTGATGTACTGCACCATAGCTTCCGGATCATTGGGAGAAATTACTATAATCGGGGAAGTATTCTGTGTAAAACTTTCCAGAGAAAGTTCTTTGGCATATTTCATGGCCCCCGAATAAAAAGAAGCTATCTGATTGCCCTTTTTATCACTATTGGCAAAAAAGGAAGAAGTATAGGCATCAGGAAATATTCGTATATAAGAAGTATTAACTCCCATATTATCCAGATCAGCTTTGTATTCCTCAAAATCTCTTCCTGCGGTTCCGAAAAGAATGGGCTGTTCCTTCAGAAGAGCTAAATTATAGGCAATATTGGCTGCACATCCCCCTCTTCTTTTATGCAAAGTTTCTACTAAAAAACTTACACTGATAGAATCAAGTTTCTCAGGGATAAGAAATTGGGAAAATTCCCCCTCAAAGGTCATTAGATAATCAAAAGCAATGGAACCGGTTACTATAATATCCATACTTAATTCCTACATTTTTTCAGGTTGGGAAACCCCCAAAAGAGCAAGCCCGTTGGCAAGCACGATCCTGGTTGCCTGACAGAGCGCCAATCGGGCATAGGTCTGATTTTGGTTTTTTGTCACTACCCTCATGGTGTCATCTACTCGACCGGCGTGCTGAAATTTATGATATGCAGTTGCCACTCCCTCCAGATACGTTGTCATCTTTTGGGGTTCGAAACCGGTTGCAACCTGCTTAACCACATCCGGATAGGTTAAAAGTTCCTTAATCAAGGTAATTTCCTCAGGACTGGTAAGAAGAGTCAAATCAATACTTTTTTCAGCGGCATAGCCTTGTTTCCCGGCATATTCAATTATACTGCAAATTCTGGCATGAGCATACTGCACATAATATACCGGATTTTCATCAGATTGGGTCTGAGCTAATTTAATATCAAAATTCAAATGACTGGACATGGACCGATTGACAAAAAAATATCTGGTAACATCTTCTCCTACTAAGTCCAATAATTCATCCAGAGTAGTAAAATTTGCCTTTCTGGTGGACATCTTTACCTTTTCACCTTTTTCCACCAGGGTAACAAACTGGTGTACCAATACCTTCACTTTGGAAGTATCAAATCCTAAAGCCTTCACTGCAGCTAATACATCCGGGTAGGTATCAGCATGATCAGCCCCGAAAATATCAACAATGAGGTCAAATCCCCGTTTTATTTTATCACAGTGATAAGCAATATCCGGCAATCGATAGGTGGGCTCTCCCGTGGATTTTACAATTACCCGATCTTCCTCTCTGCCCATTTCCGATAATTTAATCCATAAAGCCTGGTCCTTGTCATAGGCCAGATTCTTGTTTTTAAGTTCTTTTATCACCTCATCAATTTTTCCGGTTTCATATAAAGATTTCTCGTTATAAAAAACATCAAAATCGATTCCAATTCTTTCCAGCGTCTTTCTGATATCCTCAAAAATACTCTTTTCGGCTAATTGTTTGAAATATTCTATATGGTTTCCCTCAAGCAAGCTTCTGCCTTTTTCCTCAACTGCCTGCTGGGCAATCTGACGAATATAATCACCTTGGTAATGAGTAGAGGGAAATTCTACTTTTTGCCCTGCTAGTTCTTGATATCGCAATTGTACGGATTCAGCTAAAACACGCATTTGACGTCCGGCATCATTATAGTAATATTCCCGGGTAACATCATACCCCACTGCTTCCAAAAATCTGGCAATAGTATCACCCAATACTGCCTGCCTGCCGTGCCCTATGGTCAAAGGACCGGTGGGATTTGCACTCACAAACTCAACCTGTACTTTTTTACCCTTTCCCAGGGAAGATTGTCCAAAGGTATTATTTTGATGAAGTATTTTTTCTAGAAAACTAAATAAATAGTTGTTGCTGAAAGTAAAATTTATGAAACCAGGACCGGCAATGTCCGTCTTGGAAATCCATTTCTTATCCAGGTTAAGACTAGTGACAATTTTTTCTGCTATGGTACGGGGATTTTTATTAATTAGGGAAGCCAGTAATAAAGCTACATTTGTGGTTAAATCGCCATGCTCTTTCTGTTTAGGAACAGTGAGGTGTAGTTGCAGGGAAGTATCAAGGGGAAACTTAGATTTTTCAATTGCCTGTCTGATTTTTTCTTTTAAATAATTTTCTATTTCCATAATTATTCCTTAACTAAACGTTTCCTTGTGGGCATCCCCCCATAATCTTTCCAGATTATAATAGTTTCTATAGTCCTCCAGAAAAATGTGTACAACCACATTAATATAATCTAATATAACCCAATGATAATACTCATACCCTTCAAAATGCCAGATATTTATGCCCTGACTGGAAGTATTTTCCAAAATATTATCCGCAATTGCTTTAACATGCACATCTGCCTCACCATGACAGATTATGAAATAATCAGCCACAGAACTTAGTTCACCAACCTTAAGCAACACAATATTATGAGCTTTTTTATCCTGGGCAAAACTTATTATCTGTTTGGCAAGTGTGTATGAACTGCTATCTTTAGAAATCATTATGCTCCATCTTCTTCCAGCTTGATAATCGTTTATAATCTTTACCCAGAATAACGGTGGCATCAATTAGATATGCTTCATTGATTTCTTTTAAAATCCGGGAGGAATCTAATCCTAGAGATTTGGCAATCTTTGTAATTCTTTCCGTTTTATTTCTTCTATCTATTATAACTGTTTCTAAAACATTAAAGGATTCATAATTATCGGTTTTTACCACATCAAATCCCTGTCGTCTGAGATATTCGGTAAACTCAGCAGCTATACCAGAAACACCACAGCCATTGAGCACTTCTATCTGAAGAGGAACAGAATCAACCAGGTTTTTGGTTTCTTTTTTCTTGGTAACTGTACCCTCAGACTTCGGGGCAATGGCCTTGGGAACAACTTGAGATGCTGACCACTGTTTTATAAGATTATAAACCAAAAAACCATTAACCACTATGAATATGAATATTAATAACTTGATCCATCCGTCTTTGACATTCAACTGCAGATTTTGTAAAGTCCTGGGTTTCGCACTGACGGTACTTCTCTTTATAGTATTTTTTTTTGTTAGTTTGATACTTTGATTTTTGGTGTTTCTAATCCTGGGCTCAACTGATGGAACGGATTTTCTTTTTTGGGTGGTTTTTGAGGATGATCTTTTTCTTCTGATATAAGAAGGGGGTGATTTTTTCTCCTGCTGTTTTCTCCTCCTTCTTTTTGGATCCATTAATGCCTCATATTTACATTGTAACTATTAAAAAATATGAAATAAATTAGAATTATGTTAAGTTTTTAATATTAATTTCAATATGAACGAATATTCTGTATTGAGTTTAAATTAAGATATACTGATCTTTTTAATTACGTATCACTTCTCATCTAAAGGAAAACCAGGGTTGTTATATCTGCTTCCGTACCTGCTATAATACCCATAGGGTGAAATCATGGTCTGAGGTATTTGCTGAAAATCAATAGTAAAAGATATATTCTTGGAAGGTTTATAATTTAACATTGCTCGTTGAATGAAAAATTGATTATTACTTTCCTGGTTGGAATAAAATCCTCCGGTGCCAAAAGGATGATGAAAATAACCAAATCGCACCTGCATCATCAAAGGATCGGAAACCTTATAATTCATTGTATTTAAATATAATCCCTGAGAAATTGAACTTCCTCCTATATTAAAAAAGGAAAGTGTATAGCTCTGAGACATGCTAAAATTTTCCGGTTTTATTAAGTGATCCAGAAATCCCCGGGTTTTTTGCAATCCTTTTAAAGGAGTATATTCATAACTATCATCTTTTAACTGAGCCTCTAAAAAGCTAGGAATCATCAAAATAAAAACTAAGAAAAATGAAGCAAATTTTCTGCTCATAATAATCCTCTCCGCTTATAATTACTATTTTAATTATAAAAAATATTTTCTAAAAGTCAAATAATTTCGGAACAATTTTAAAAAAATTTTGTTTAATTTTAATAAAATTTGATTTTTTTATTCTTATTTATTATAATTACATCGTTTACTGGAGATTTAAATGTAAAATTAAAAATGGAGTTACAATCACTATGATTGAGTTTAACAACATTTCAAAAAATTATGGGCTTACCAAAGCACTGACCGATGTGTCTTTCTCGGTTAAAAAGGGGGAAATTATCGGATTTGTGGGGCCCAACGGAGCAGGTAAAACAACTGCCATGAAAATCATAACCACTTATACCGCCCCCTCTGCAGGTACTGCCACGGTGGGTAAATATGATGTACAAAAAAATCCTCTGGAAGTGCGAAATCTTATTGGTTACCTTCCGGAATCAGTACCTCTCTATGATGAAATGCTGGTTTCCGAATATCTGGAGTTTATCGGAAATGCCCGTCATCTAAACGGAAAGCTAAAAAAAAGATTCGACTGGGTGGTCCAGGCCTGTGGGCTGGAAACCATGCTAAACCGGAAGATCGGCTTTCTCTCCAAAGGATTCAGACAGCGAACCTGTCTTGCCCAGGCTTTAATACATGATCCGGAAGTACTTATTCTTGACGAACCCACCTCCGGACTCGATCCCATTCAGATCATCAGCATTCGAAATATGATCAAAGAACTGGCTCATGAAAAAACCATTATTTTAAGTACCCATATTCTTCCGGAAGTTTCAAATATTTCAGATCGCATATTGGTAATAAATAAGGGAAAACTTGTTGCCGATGGCACCTTCCAGGAACTTATTCAGCAGGTCAGCAAGCACAGTTCAATCTACCTGGCAGTAAAAACCAGTAAGAAGGATTTTGAAAATGGAATCAGGAACATCCCCGAAATAAAAGATATTACCTTTGATCATGCCACCAAGCGCGGAGTGACCGGCGCTCATCTTTACTATTCCGGTAAGATTGATATGATCAAAAAACTAAATGAAATTATACAAAACTATAAATGGGAAGTTATTGAATTTCATCCGGAAAAACTGTCTTTGGAAAACACATTTATCCGATTGACCCAATCTCATGAACCTGAAAAACAAGCTGAGACAGGAGGGAAAAAACTATGAGAGATATTGCCATAATATTCAAAAGGGAATTTCAAAGTTATTTTTTTTCACCCATAGCCTATGTATTCAGCATTATTTTTATATTTCTTAATACCTCTATTTACATGTTTCATTTCTTTCTTTTGAAAAATGCTGATATGAGATCATTTTTTTCCACCCTCCCCCTGGTTCTGGGAGTTATATTTATCCCTGCCATTTCCATGCGTTTATGGTCGGAAGAAAAGAAACTGGGAACCATAGAACTGATTCTTACTCTTCCCACTAAAACAGAACATATTGTTTTGGGAAAATATCTGGCAGGATATGCTTTCTATCTGATTGCCCTGGCCGGTACCTTGACCATTCCTATAATTCTGGTAATTCTGGGAAAACCGGATTTTGGACCTATGATGGGGGGATATTTAGGTGCTATCCTTCTGGGTGGATTCTTCTTATCCATAGGAATCTTCATATCCAGTTTCTTTTCGGATCAGATTGTTTCCCTCATAATAACCAGTCTGGTGTGCGGATTTTTAACCCTTATCGGATGGCAGTATGTTCCTATGCTAATTGATGGATGGATCCCGGGACTGGGTACCTTTCTGGATAAATATATCGGAGTAAGTCGCCATTTTAATGATATCGAACGGGGCGTTCTTGATATCAAATCAATAATCTACTTTTTGTCCTTTACCATACTGTTTCTCTTTTTAAATGTAAAAATCTTGGAAAGGAGAAAATACTAATGAAAATATTTGATAATAAAGACCGTAATAAACAATTTTTTATAACCTTTACCAGTGGCGCTGTTTTATTATTGGGCATTGTTATACTGATTAATATGATAGCCAATAATATTAAAATCGGAAGGTTTGACCTGACTGCCAATAATATTTATACCATCTCTCCCTCAGTAAAGAAAATATTTTCAAATTTAGAAGCTCCTATCGAAGCCACCTACTATGTTTCTTCCTCGGAAAAAATGCCCACGGATTGGAAAAATCTGGAACAGGATGTCCGTGACCTTCTCAGAGAATTGGAACTGGCTTCCAATTCCATGTTTTCCTATAAAGTATTCGATCCTTCCAAAGAAGAAGAAAAACAGGCATTGGAGACAAAAAAGGAAAATGAGGAAGATAGTTCACTATTAACTCCGGAACAGGAAGAAAGCAGAATCACCTCCAATCAAATTGCAGCCCGGCTTTATGAGAAAGGAGTAATGCCCTTTGGAGTTCGAAGTACTAAACGTGATGAATTCGCCATAAAAAGGGTTTATTCTTCCATAGTACTTTCCTACCTGGATAGAAAAGAAGAGGTAATCGCGGAAGTCCGCCCCTCCACTTTTGGAAACCTTGAATATGATATTATGTCCCGTATTTATAAATTAATAAATAATAAACGTCCTAAGGTTGGTTTCTATCCCAGCCAGCCTGAAATTCCACCCGAATATCGGAGATATTATCAGGGGCAAACTCCTCCGGATCAATACTCTGACGCAGTTCAAATGCTTAAACAAAACGGCTATAATGTTTTACGGACAAATATAAAAAAAGATGATCCCATACCGGATGGCATAAAAACCATGGTACTCTTTCTGGATCAGCCCCTCAAGGAACGACAATTATTCGAAATTGACAAATTGATCCATAATGGTGTCCATATTATCATGGCTGGTCAGATGTTTAACTATAATATAAACAAATCGCAAAAACCCGGGGAATTTGATCTGCAGGGAATGCCCACCAGACTGAATATTAATGACCTAACCAAAGATTATGGCTTCGAGATTGGAGATCAGATGTTTATGGATAAAAATACTATTTATATTCAGATTCCGGTGTATGAAACCAAACAAATGGGAATATTCCAGGTTCAGCAGCAGCGATTCGAACCGGTTACCAAACCTGTTTTAATTAAGGTGGAACCGAATAATATCAATCAACATTTATCCATTTCAAACGGGGTAAGTACACTTGCCTATATGTATGGTAATCAGCTCATCCTCAATAAAAAAATATTGGAAGACAATAATCTTTCCTATGATATTTTATTTACCTCCAGTAACCATGCCTGGGCCAGGAAACCTTACGGGTATATTGTAAATACTGATCCTCCCCATCCTGATCAAGTTCTGGAACACGAACCTTTGGGGTTATATCTGGAAGGAATCTTTCCGGCAAAATATAAAGATAAAACTCCCCCCGGCTGGGAATCTGATAATCAAGAAAATACAGAGGAGACCGAAGAGACTGCGGCTGATACTACTTCTTTAACCGGCAATGCCAAGAAAAATAAAATAATAGTATTTGGATGCAGCAATTTATTCAAGAATAATATACTCAATTCTATCGACAGTCATAAATCACTTTTACTCAATTCTATAGATGCCTTAACTCTGGGTGAAGAATTGATCAACATCAGATCAAAGAACTTTCAAACCAGGACAATATCGGAAGTTAGTGCTGCAGCTAAGGCTGCCTCCAAAATATTTGTTATTGGATTGCCTATAGTAATATTCATACTGGCTGGTTTCTATATTAATATTAAACGGACAAAAAAGCGAGGAGTAAACTCATGAAAGAGAAATATATAAAACTCTATGCAGTTGTCTTTGTATTTTTACTGATAATTTTCTTTGTAACCAAACCTCGACAGGGTGGGGTCAATATTGAGGAGCTGGTAAAACATATTATAATCGGTGTGGCAAAAGAGGATATAAAATCCATAGAAATCTATAAACAAATTGATGCAGAGAAATCTGCCAAAATGATTTTTACCCAGGAAGACGACCAATGGAGAATACCAACCAATATGAATTGTAAGGCAAAACCCAGTAGAATTAATACATTATTAGATGATCTGTTAGAAATGACTGGGCAGGTACGTTCTTCCGATCCCGGTCATCAAGGAAAATACCAAATTACAGATAAACAGGGAATTCATATTCTTTTAAAAGATGAGGGTATGAATACCCTGGCAAATCTCATATTTGGCAAAAAACCCGAAGACCGGAATTCCTCTTTTGTCCGTTTTGCCGGTAATGATAAAGTGTATTTTGCCGACAAAGATATACTTTCCGATATTAATATATACAGTGATTTTGATACTTTAACCACTTTTAAACAGAAAAATTTTGTTGATCTGAATGCTGTGGATGTGGATGAGAAAGATATCACTATAATTGGTTTGATTTCCGGGATTAAACAAAGAATCCTAAAAAAAGTAGAAAAGGAAGTTGAAGTTACTAAAGATGACTCCTTAACCACCACAGAAAAGAAAAATGTCTGGGTATTAATGAGAAATGATAAGGAGATTGATCTGGATCAAAAGGAAGTGGATAAATTTGTTAAGGCTGCAACCAATATTCAGGCTCAGGAATTAGTCGATAAAATCGGTGGTTCCTTTTCTGATTTAAATAAATCCGCTAAATACGGTTTTCAGAGGTCAACTAAGGTTCTGGTGTTCAAGAAAGATCAAAAATCCAGTCAGCAAAATGTTATATTTGGTAAACAGTACGAAAAAGATAAGGGATACTATATGCAGGTGCAGTATGATAAAGGTTTGGTATACAAAGTATCCAAGTATAATTATAATAAACTTTTTGACTGGGTTGATAAACTGTTAGAGATTCAATCTGATTAGTTATGCCTTCTGATCCAAGGCATGCTTCCCTATAAATCTCCAATCTAAGTTGAACTTGGGTTGGAGTTTTTTTTCTATCTCTTTACTAAAATCAGTAAGGGGATGGCTATTATATTATATAAATAATTATTCATTTCAGATACCGATCGTCCCAGGATTTTACCCAAGAATACCACAAAAAAGAGAACTGAATACTTCAGTATAATCAATTCCAGGTTATAACTTTGAAACTATCAAATAAAAAACAACTGTTTAATAAAAAGTACTTGACATTTCCCTGATAATTTATTAAATAAGAATTAATTAATTTTCTATACAGAAAATATTTATAAGATAGAAACATGTTCAAAATCATAATAAACTAGAGGTGATCTTCATGAAAACATATCTTTATCTATCGTTGATTCCGGAAGCACTTATTGCTTCCATGTTACCCCCTCAGGAATTCGGCACCTACCTTGCTGTCGGCACTAAAAAACGTACGAGAGGACAGGCCATATTTTTCAAACTTGATCCAGATTTTAAAAGCGATTTTTTCCGACTTTACGATGTAGAAAAAAGATGCATACCCCATTCGGATGGTGAACTCAAAAAAACATTGTATCTTTCTATCTATCGTGTGTTAGAAAATATTCCTCTTAATGCTTTACAGAATCTATATCTGGTAACAGTGGACGGTCGGGTTTTAGAACTGGAGGAAAAAGAATATCAAGAGGAAAAAAATAATAATCTTCATATATATCAGGAAATCACACCCATAACTCCTTTTATTGCCAGCTCACTTAATCCCAGTGATTTTTGTCAATTCATCACCGATGAAAAAAATCCCATTTCTGTGCCCAAATTGGTATTTGTCGAACTGATATTATCTGATCTTTCCAAGGATCTTCAATCAACAAACATTAGAGAGCTCCCCTATTCAAACATTGATCATTTAAGGGATTGTCTGATTGAATTGAAACAAAATCAGGATAAAAGAACCAAGACTGTCACCAGATCCATAACCAGTGACCTATTTTATCGAACTATAAAAAATGGCTTTTTTGTGGGGAATTATAAAAAAATCCGTTATTATCCTTTTCCCTCCAAAATTGATCTGGAAAATAAGCACTATGCCTGGTGGCGTTCTGCCCAAACAATTCATTTTTAATTGATAATATTTAGTCTCGAGTAACTTTCTGAATAAGTATAATGAGTTATAACAGATGATTTAGTCTCGATCGTGCAGGATTACTGCCAGGATACAGTAAAAAGGGAGGGCTGGGTCATACCCAGTATAATCCATTCCCGGGTAGAATTCTGGAATGAGTAAGGCCTATATAAAGTATAAAAATTACTAAATTTTATTTTTCTAAAAAATACTTGATATTTCCTTGATAATTTATTAAATAAGGATTAATTAATCTTTGCAAATATAAATAGTTATAATATACAATATGTTCAAAAATAACATTCTAAGTTTCAAAGTAAACATCAAAATCTGAAATTATGATATCAGGAGGTAAGTAATATGAATAAAAAAGTTTTTCTATGGTTATTCTTTTCCCTTACATTAAACATTACCAACCTTAGGGCTCAATATATTTATAAAAATCAAAACCTGATTGAACTTGCCGGCTGTTATGGATTTTATTCACCGAATAATAAAATAAAGTCAGCTTATACCTTGTATCATATTGATCCCTGGGGAGAAATTATTACTAATCCAGATAAAGGAAAATACGGTGGATATGGAATGTACTTTCATATTCTTTTTAATGTTAAAAATTCTTACTTAAAATTAGGGGGAGAAATTGGGGCATTTACAGTTAGACAGAAAACTACTAAGAGTTCATATTTATACTGGAAGGATACGGGTAAAGCTGTTGAATCCACCAGATTTTTAAATGGTAACTATTTATTATTTTTATCAGATTTTTATCTCTTTTCTTTCAAAAAAATAAATATACATACGGAAGTTGGCCTTGGATTATTAGTATTCTGGGATACTGACCTGGGCTTTGGAAAAGCACCATTTGATCCTGCATCAGAATTAATGAGCTCGGCAAAATTAGTATTTTCCATACCTGGAATGCTAAAGCAGTCAAAAGAAAAATATTCCATAGATCCTCAAATCGGCATAATAAAAGGTTTTAGTTCCAATGATATCTTGGTATATCAGATTAATTTAGGATTTTCTGTATTATGGTAAAACTTTAGGAATAAGATTAAATCCATGAAAATTCATAATAAAAAGAAAACTGATCCCTCCCTTATAATCCGTTCCTGGATAGAATCCCGGAACCATCAATCTTTTCATGGTGTAACGCCTTTTCTACACTCTTCAATTAATTCATGGGAGATAATTAAATTATGAAAAAAATTTTGAGAATTCAGGTTTTTGTCATTATTTTGTCTGTCTTATCAGGCTGTGCCGGGAATAAAAATGCAATTATGTGGACAAGTCCTGATTTCAATATCCATCAACCTCAGGTATACACTATCCTGCCCTTTGAGGATCGGAATGCGCAAAAGTATAAAGCCGATTATCCGGATGCTGCAGATATAGTGAGGGATGCTTTTGAAACCGCATTTTTAAAAACAAGAAATCGAATTGTGGAACGTAGAAAGCTGCAATCCCTCCTCTCAGAAAAAAAATTAGCCCTGACCGGATTGACCGAAGAACAGGGAATTGAAATTGGAAAGATGCTCAATACTGATATAGTGGTTTTCGGAACAGTTAAATCATACTACAAAGGAAGTGTTTTAGGCAGCTATACAACTGTGGGCTTTTCAGTAAGGGCAGTTAAGGTATCAACCGGAGAAATAGTATGGAAGGGAAGCCATACCAAATCAACCTCCTGGGATTATGCATATGAACCAGCCGCTTTTGCAGAAGAAGTGGCTGATGAACTGGTACAGGAACTGATCTCCAGGGAGACATCTGATAAAACAGGTTCTACGATTCACTAAAGTAAGGAACATCTTTACAGCCAGTAAAAGTAGCTTTTGAATATAAATTATTTCAACTCATCCATAATTACGAAAGGGGGAAATCAATGAGTTTTATATCAGGAAATGTAGAGTTTTATGCAGGGCCTAAAGAGGTGGGAGCAGATGATAACCTGGAAGAGGTAATAATTAATTTCATCAAGGGCGCCGAAAAAAGGCTGGAAATAGCGGTTCAGGAACTTGAGAATGAAGCAATTGCCAAAGCCATAATTGAAGCACGCCAGAAAAAAATACTGGTAAAAATTGTGATCGAACAGGATTACCTAAAATCTAAAAAAATGCATAATGATCCCTGGATATCAACTATAAGCAGCAAAAATGAGTACAATAGACTAGTACACAATGCCATTCTTCGTTCCAATATTGATGTAAAGTGTGATTATAACACCAGTATCTTTCATCAGAAATTCATTATTCGGGACCGGAAATCATTACTGACCGGTTCTACCAATTTTACTCCCACAGGAACAGGATCCAATCTGAATCACGTAGTAATCATCCATGATGAAAAAATTGCTAAAATATATGCCCGGGAATTCGGGGAAATTCAGCGGGGGCATTTTGGCAAACATAATGAAGGGCATGATAAAACTCCCACCGATGTGGTGGTTTCCGACGTTCCGGTCAGAATATTATTTGCACCGGATCACCATCCGGAAATGGAAATAATGAAGCAAATGCTGAAAGCCAAAAAAAGAATAGATTTTGCTATCTTCACCTTTTCCAAATCCTCGGGTATAGATGATACTATGATAAAATTACTTGAATTTGGCATACCAATACGGGGAGCATTTGACGGTAAGCAGGGAGCCCAGGATTGGGCTGCCATTCCCGCTTTAAAAGACAAAGGAGCGGAACTCTATGCTGTGTATAAAGGAAACGGCGTGGGCAAGCTGCATCATAAATTAATGATATTAGATGATGAAGTGATTATTGCCGGTTCCTTCAATTATACCGGACCGGCTAATATGTTAAATGATGAAAACATTATAATCATCGGTGATCTGGATACCACCTCTACCGTACAAAAGAATACTCAAAAACAAATAGCTAAATATGCCCGCAAAGAAGTTGACAGAATAATAAAAGATCACGGGAGATTATTACAATAACCTGTTCTCATAATCGTTTTCACATACATCATTATAGAAAGATACGCATAGATAACTTTATCATGATCTAAAACTCATGCTCTCTGAAAATAGATTCAGGTATGTTTATTTGTTATATAATTATCACTCGATCTCAAGATTAATAAGAACCTTCTCAACAAGAATGAAATTACTAAAAATTTATTTTATAAAAAAATACTTGACATTTTCCTGATAAATGATTAAATAAGTTTTAATTATATTTCTCATAATTCATATATTATTTTGATAGGAAGTTCAAATACAAACTAGGTTTCTGAAAAACCAACGAAGTTAGATTATTCGAAATAAAAAAATTGAGATCTTTTAAATTGTTAAATAAAACAATTTCTTACTTCACAACACCATTTCTTTCATATGAAAGATAAAAAAATCTTAGTTTTAAAAATTATTAATAAGGAAATACCTGTCAATTTCTAATATATTAAAAATTCTTTACCGCAAATACAGTAAAATAATCATCCTAATATTTGGTGGGATGATTCTCATTATACTGGGTGCATTTATTTATGTTTATGACCGTTCTTCAGGAAATATTTTTCTGCTAATAAAGTATTTTTCAGCCAATAATGAAGGTAAGAGTATGTTAGGTGATTTGGGATTTTACTTACCCACTTTTCTTCATATTATTGGATTTTCTATGATAACTAAAAGTTTTTTCTATGCTTCAAAAAAAAGTAACTATGTTATTCCACTCTTTTGGGGATCACTCAATATCTTAATAGAATTCGGACAATTGTATAATTCTGAAAGTTCTTTGAAATATTTATCTAATGATCACCATAGTTATACCATTAAGAAAGTAATGTATAATTATTTTGCTACCGGTGTTTTTGACTGGTTTGATATTTTATTCGCAGTCATAGGAATAATTTTTTCGTTTCTACTTTTTAAATTCTTAAAAACAGAGGAGGATCCAAAATGAAAATTTTATCTAGTAAAGCACGGTTCATAACAAAATTTCTGGGAGTAGCATTTGTTTTAATAATTGGATTGTTTGCCATATTCGCTTCAAATTGGCCAAATAAGGAAGCGAAGCTGATAAAAACCGGTTATATGTTCGATCAGGATGGTAATAAATATCAAACCGTAAAAATCGGTGATCAGTGGTGGATGTCGGAAAATTTGAAGGTCACTCATTACCGGAATGGTGAAATAATACGGCATGTAAATAATCAATTCGAGTGGATTAATTTAATAGGTGGTGCGTATTGTGCGTATGATATGGATGCAAGTAATGTGGATACCTATGGTTACCTATATAACTTTAAAGCAGTTAATGATGAAAATAATATCGCTCCAGAAGGATGGCATGTGCCCAGCGACGCTGAATGGAAAGAATTGGAAATATACCTTGGTATGAGTCAATCAGAAGCAGATGCAGGAGGTTATCGGGGAACGGATGAAGGGAATAAATTAAAATCTGCCAGTGGTTGGTCTTCTGATGGTAACGGAACAAATGAAAGCGGCTTTTCTGCATTGCCTGCTGGTTCACGCGACGGCAGTGGAGTCTTTGGCGGTATGGGTGGCAGGGCTTGTTTCTGGACCGGTACACCATTTCTTGGTAGTGGTGGTGGTTATCAAAAAGGTGGTTGGTGCAGGGAATTGCACAGCAGTCAATCAAATATTTATCGCGCTAACCCTTATGATAGACTGGGATATTCAGTGCGTTTAATCAGAGATGCTGACAATTAGTCTCCCAATCTAATCAGCTAATTTATGTGGATATAAAATTTTAATTATTATCACTCCGGAGGGGCTTCCACCCCTCCGGAAAAAAGCCAGAACACTCAATTCAATTTTTTTATACATATTTTTAAAATATTTGATCATTAAAATTTAAGATTATCACTCTGCTTGACATTTTCCCTTCCCTTGTCCATATTATAATACTTAATACTTTAAAATCTTGTTGAATAGAAGAGATAAATACAAATATTATCTTTTTAAGGAGAGTTGTATGGATATATATAATCTGATAAGTTTTATGGGAATATTTCTGCTTATTGCTTTTGCCTGGCTATGTTCATCCCATAAAAAAACCATTAACTGGCGGGTAATTATATGGGGAATATCGCTGCAGTTCTTCTTTGCCATTTTTATCTTCATCCTTCCCCTGGGATCAAAAATCTTTCTTTTTATTAATACTGTTATTGTTAATATCTTAAACAGTGCTACTGCCGGTTCGGAATTTTTATTCGGCAGACTGGCACTTCCTCCCGAAACGGTCAATGCGGCCGGAGAAAAATCCTTAGGATTCTTCCTGGCTTTTCAAGCTCTCCCTACCATCATTTTCTTTGCTGCTTTAGTAGGTATTCTCTATTATTATAATATTCTCCCCCTGATTATTAGAGGATTTGCTTATATCTTTACCAAACTCATGCGGGTGAGTGGTGCCGAATCTCTCTGTATATCCTCAAACATATTTGTAGGTATTGAATCTTCCCTAACCATCCGTCCTCATCTTGCCACCATGACCCATTCCGAGTTGCACACCATACTCACGGGAGGAATGGCCACCATTGCCTCCAGTGTAATGGCCTCCTATGTATATATGCTCAAGGATGTTTTCCCCAATATTGCCGGTCATCTGGTTTCAGCCTCTCTGATCTCTGCACCGGCAGCCCTGGTAATGTCAAAACTAATAGTACCTGAAACAGAAAAACCCGAGACCCTGGGAAAACATATAAAACCGGAATATACCAAGGAAAGCAGTGTCATGGAAGCAGTTATCAAGGGAGCTAATTCAGGAGTAAAGCTGGTGGTAGGAGTATCCGCCCTGCTTCTTGCTTTCTTAGGACTCATGTCTCTCATTAATCTATGTACTGGTGGAATTGGTAACTGGATAAATAATCTGACCGGCCTTAATTTTGACTGGTCTTTAGAGAATATTCTGGGTATTATTTTTTATCCCTTTACTTTAATTATAGGGGTGCCTTGGGAGGATGCCCTGATAATTTCCCGCTTAATCGGAGAACGGGCAATAGTTACTGAATTAACCGCTTATCAGCACCTGGCAGTTATCCTTCAGGAGAATAGTCTTGTCCATCCCCGCTCTGCGGTGATTTGCACCTATGCCTTATGTGGGTTTGCTCACATTGCATCTCTGGCTATATTTGTGGGAGGCATTTCCGCCCTGATTCCGGAAAGGCGTAAAGATCTTGCCCATCTGGGATTTCGGGCTCTGCTGGCAGCAACTCTGGCCTGTCTTATGACCGCCGCGGTTGCCGGCACTTTCTTCACTAAGGAATCAATATTACTCAATTTATAATTATATCAATCTTTAACTATCTGTATAACTAAAAAACCGCAGTCAGGAGCTGCGGCTTTCAAATAAAGAAGAAAAGATAATAAAGTTCTCTTCCCTGTTTTTATGAAATTTTAAAGTATAAACATTCTAAAAATGGGTAAGATAATACATCTTGATTTCCCGGGAAGAACCGGGCAGATCTTCATTGTTTTCAAATATATTTTTCCAGTCGAATTCAAAAAATATTTGATTAGAGAAATTCCAGCGTATGCCACAATTAAAATAGCCTTGATTTATTACCAGGGTTTGATTTGGATTATCATCCAGACCCATATCCAGTTCGGCTAAAATCAGGAGTTCGGGATTTATCCATTTATGGCATCCGCCAAATAAATCCAGGGATTTATTATCACTATTTTCCAGGCTCCAGTTAATACCCAGATGAATGCCCAGACCACCTAAAAAGGAAGTATTCTTACTGGCAACTGCATACAATCCCTTTGATTTAATCAAATATCTTTCTTTATCCTTATTATAGCTCCCGTATCCCTGAGAATTAAATCCTAGTAAAACTGCCGGAGTTAGATATTGTTCTTGGAATAATAAATATCCGGTGCGCACACAGGGTAAAGGATTCATATCAACATTGCCGGAGCCAATTATATTTTCACCCCCATAGGATATGCCGATAAAGAACCTGTCGGTGATGCCCACAGAAAGGGTGGATAAAAGACCACCCTTATGGTACATTCTCAGCTGAGATTGAATCTGACCGGATTCTAAAATCTTGGCAGTGGGTATATCAATTAATATATCAAGATAAAGGCTGCCCGGCTGTGCTCTCACCTGGTGGAAGGAAATAGTGATCAGCAGTAATAAAAATATTCTTTTCATAAATAACAATTTTTCCGTATCTACATGGTATAGGCTATATCAACAAAAATTTTCTGCAGATCAATTTTCTCTTTTTCTATAAATTCACTACTCGGACCCTCATAAACCCAGGAAGTACTTCCCACACCAATATTAAAAGAAAATTTTTCCGAGAAAACCACTCCTGCTCCCAAGGTTAAAGTCGTCCTATCCCAGGAAGATGTAGCATTTCTTATGGGTGATTTCTCAACATTATATCCGCCCCGGAGAATTACATCAAAATTCTCTAACCCGGGTACATAAAATTCTCCGCCCAAGGCATAATTAAATACACTCTCCAGATTTCTGCGGAGATATTTATTTTCATCATACTTATTCCCAACCGGAGGATTAGTGGTATATTGAATTTGGCTGTAATCTTTCAATTCTATATCGCTACTGACCAGAAAATATGAATACTTGAAGGCAGCTCCTACTCTAAATATCCAGGGAGATTGTACTTTGAATTTACCGTAATCGGTTATACTAGAATCGGGTACTGGTTCATATCCGGGATAAACAGTTTCTCTGATGAATAAATCCCAATCTTCCTTGGCTTCCAGATTAACCGGAGATTTAACCACTCCTCCAATAGAAAAATTTTGATTTCGACTGCGGGCTAAAAAGGCAAGAGTAAGGTTTATGCCTGAATACTCTTGGGTATAATGCTCTTGTTGCCTTAAATCGGATAACATATAGGTTGTGGTGGTATCAAAAGTACTATCTCCATCTGTATCGAGTTGGACATTATAAACACCACCAATTTCATTTAGATTCCAATTATATTCCTTGGTTCCGCTCCAAAAATTAATGCTCCCCCCCACAAAAAAATCCGGCGCTACTTCTATGGAAGCACCAATAGAGGTTTGGGATAAAGCACCTTTTTGAAATTCTTCAGCACTGTCTAATACATCAAAATCAACACTATACTCGGTTGAATCAATTACCACCGGCGTGGTGAGAATTACAGGTACATTTTTGACAGTTATCAATTCCTTGCCAAAATCTCTCACCCTATTGTACCCTATTCCTATAACCAGACTCCCTTGAGTAGTGGGAAGCGGAATGGCGGCCCCAAATGAGTTGATCTTGGAAAAAGATGCATCTGTGGTTGAATCATAATTAAAAAAAGTGGCTTTATCAGAAATCTTTAAATTTGAAAACGATCCGGAAAAAGTAAAATCAGTAATCTGGCCCAAACCGGCAGGATTGTAAAACAAGGCATAATAGTCATCGGAAACTGCAGTATAAGCACCTCCCAGTCCGAAAGGCCGTGCCCCTACTTCAACAGTATAACCGCTGGTAAAAGGTGTTTTAGGTATGTATTGACCAAAAAGCAGACTTGTATTTATGAATATTACTAAAAATATTAATTTTTTCATTGTATATACTCCATTCCTAAGTGTAATGAATATTTTTCAGAGTCATTAATTCTATAATAATACTAAGACTAATTAGCTGCAGGAAAAATTTTTTCCGGAAATCTCATGCCGTTTTGAATTAAGCATAAAAATATTCTGTTTTATTTCTATCAATTTCCGGATAAAATGTATTCTTTACCGTTTAATTAATCCTTTTTACTAGAACTACTTTTCCCGGAACTTCTACTGGATGAACTTCTGCTGCTGGATGATCTACTGCTGCTGCTCGATCTGGAACTTGAGGAAGAGCTTCGGGAGGAAGAACTGCTTCTTACCGATGAGGAACGAGATGAGCTGCTGGATCTGGTAGTGCTGGAACTACGACTGCTGCTGCTTCTTTTATAGGAAGGATTACTGGAACCGGAGCTGCGGCTACTTCTCACCCGACTGCTTCCACTCGTTCCCGGTGAGGTGCTTGTACTTCTTCTTCTGGTTATAGTTCTACTGCTGGAATTAACATTAGCATCACTTTTTCTTCGGGAAGTGCTGTAAGAAGAGGTTCTGCTGCTGCTTGTTCTGTCCGCTGAACTCACCCCGGAACTACGGGATGATTTTGCCAACCTGGTGCCATCTGCCAATCTCACAGTTGAGGCAGATCGTTCTGACCTGTACCCGGTTTTATTTGAAGACTCGCCACTTGAAGATGAACCATCCGCTCTGCGTACCAGTCCACCTGATCTTTCCCGGAAAGGACGTTTTGTATTTTTATCAAAATAGGTATACCCATATCCATCATAATATCCGCCATAATATCCGTAGTAATAATCCCAGTAGGGACTGGTCCAATATGGAAAATTATAATACTGGTAACCATATCTGTATCCATATCCATAATAAAAAGGATTTCTATACCAGAATGGAGATAAGTAATAAGGATACCAATAGGAATAATGATACCAGTAAGGTGAATAATAATAATAATCAAATCCATAATATCCAGGCCAGTAACTACCGTAAAAATTTATGGTAGTATGAGGTCTGTCATCATAATAATCATATTCACCATAATATTCATCATTTTCATCATAGGTATACTCATCGTAGCGAGGATAATCCCTATAATTATACCCCGAATCAGCAATCATAAGTTTGGTATAACAACCGGATAAGAAGGCCGCCACCAGTAAAGTAACTACAAATAATGCATAAAATTTAAATTTCATCATAGGCCTCCATCATTTATTTAACCTACTATTTAGACGAATCTAAAACTCATTTAGTTTCAAATATAAAATAGAAAAGAATTCTAACATTGTCAAGAAAAACTTGACAATCGGGGAAAATTTTATTATATTTAATTGACCGGTTGGTCGGTCATAAATCTCAGATTAAAGACAACCATAAAAAATGTCAAAAATAATCAACAAAAAAGAAAAGAAACAAAAAATTCTGCAAGCAGCCATAAAAGAATTTGCCAGTAATGGATTTAAGGCTACAAAAATTTCCAGTATAGCTGAAAGTGCCGATATTGGTAAAGGAACAATTTATGAGTATTTTAAAAGTAAAGATGAATTATTTCATAATGCTTTCAATTTTTTTATGGATGAAATTAATACTGTACTTGCAAAAAAAATTTATAACATTTTTGATCCAGTGGAAAAACTCAGTGCCTTTTTTGATGCCTGGATTGAAATTTTAGAATCACCTTTACAAAATTTTATGGAAGTTATTCTGGATTTTTGGGCTGAAGGAATAAAAAATAAACAGGAAAATATAAGTATTGATTTAAAAACCATGTATCAGGAGTACAGGCTGATGATACAGAATCTTCTGGACGACTGTATGGTGGAAAATAAATCAGGAAAAATAAATACTCATCTTACCTCCTCCATTATCATTGGAGCACTGGATGGACTGATGCTGCAATGGATTATGGATAGAGATGCTTTTGATTTAAAAACTGCTATAAAGTGGCTGGGGAATATAATATTAGATAGAATAAAATATTAATTTAACAGTATTTATTGACCGGCTGGTCGGTCAATTCAATAACTCAATTGATTGTAATATTGTATTCAATACCAGCAGTAAATATAATTAACCTAAAGATATTCATTAGAAAAAGGAACATTATAGTTGAAACCAAAATTCTACGGAGTATTAGTTATGGCTTTAGCAGGAATGGCTATAATAATAGCCTCGATAGTAATTTTTATCAAATCATTAATACTGGGTTTTTTATATCTGGGAATATTGTCTATAGCGGCGCCTGCAGTTATCTATGTTTTTTGTGCCAAGTGTTCCCATAAAAAAGACTGTCCGCATGTACTCCCTGGAAAGGCCGCCCTGCTAATTAATCGGGTTAGAGGACCTTATACAAAAACTGAAATAACAGCTGTGATTATCGCCTTTCTTCTTATCATTGGAACACCTCAGTTTTGGCTTTGGAATCATTTTATTAGTTTAATAACATTCTGGTCATTGATTATCATATCCTTGATACTTATTCCTCTAAAACTATGCTTTTACTGTAATAATAAATTCTGTCCCTTGCATAATAATATAAATATTGAATAGAAAGGAGATGTAGCCTTATGCGTGATAAACTACTTAAAAAACTCGCAGAATTCCATGCCAATCATCCCTGGAGGATGACCATAGTAGCACTGATTATTACCTTAATATTTGCCGGATTTGCCAGCCAGCTTTCCGTAACTATGCGATGGTCGGATTTGCTTCCCTCGGATGATCCCCGCACTCTGGAATATGATAAGATCTTAAAGGAATTCAACTCTGCATCCAGTATCGTGGTATTAGTTAGAGGGGAAGAAAATACCATAAAAAGATTTGCTGACACCCTGGCTCCCAGGCTCCTGAAAGCAACCTATATTCCGGATAATAGTTCTGAAGCAAAAAATCTTTATCAGCGGGTGGATTATAAAAGAGAAGAAGATTTTTTTAAAAAGCATGCACTTATGCTTATCAAGGAAGAGGATTTACAAAATATTAAAGAAATTTTTACTGATCCCAATTTAATCCCCTTTATCACCAACCTTAATAATTCTCTGGAAAAAGAATACGTGGGTAAAGAGGAATCGATTTCCACCAGAGAGAAAGAAGATAACGCAGTCATATTCTTGGACGGTATTCAAAACTTCATAGAGGACCTCCAGCATACCATTGACTCCGGGAAACCGGATCCGAAAAGGGTAAAAAAAGGAGTGGATTATATTTTAATGGGTGATCCCTATTTTATATCCTATGATAAAAAGGCCCTTATTCTCAACGTCATTCCCAATTTTTCCATGATGGATATTGATCTGGCCGTTAAGGGAACTGATAGAGCCCAGGAAATTGTGAATCAAACTCTACAAGAATTTACTCAAGTAGATGCAGGTCTGACCGGATCTATTCCCCTGATGAGAGATGAAATGGTCTACGGCATGGAAAGTGCCAACTATACCACTCTTATAGCCGGAATTTTAGTTCTGCTCATGTTGATTATTGCTTTTCGTATGTGGGTAGCTCCCCTGTTTGCTATGATAAATCTTATAATCGGCATTCTCTGGGCCATGGGACTAACTGTAATGATTGTGGGGCAATTGAATATTATGACCCAGATGATGGCGGTTATTCTGCTGGGACTGGGTATTGACTTTTCTATTCACTTTATTTCCGGTTTTACGGAAGCCAGGGCAGCCGGAAATTCCATCCTGGAATCCATGCAGGAGACATTTTTAAAAAGTGGAAAAGGGATCATTACCGGCGGCCTGACCACTGCCTGTGCCTTTCTTTCACTTACCATAAGCAGTTCCCGGGGTATGAAGGAAATGGGACTGGTAACCGGATTCGGGCTTATGGCTATTTTAGGAGTAACTTTTCTGCTCCTTCCTATCTTTTTTGTATTCCGGGAAAGACGTAAAGACAAAAAAACAAAATCAACTAAAAAGGAAACCAGGGATATCTCATTTAAGAATCTGGGAATTGTGGGAGAATTTCTTTCCCGGCACTATATCTGGACCTTTATCGTCTGTCTGGTAATCACCCTATTTCTGACCTTTATGGCTACAAAAATTACCTTTGATTATAACTATCTTAATATGGAACCCAAAGGACTTACCTCCATAACCCTTCAGGATACCATAATGGAAAAATTCGATTTGGCCATGGACTACGCTCTAATAACCGCAGATTCTCCCCAGCAATCAAGAAAAATAGCCGATGAATACAAAGATATTGATCAGGTAGCCATGGTGGAGGATATTTCTCTCTACCTTCCCTCTCAAGAAGAAATCAAAAAACGTCTGCCCCAGGTAAGGGAGATTGTGGGGATAATGAAAAATTCGGAGGTACAGGATCACATTCCTGTTGGGGATATAAATGTCTTTACTCGGGAACTGCAGCGGTTAAGCTGGAATGTCATGGAAATGCAGGATATGGCTTTTCTGGGCGGTCAGGATAAAGTGGACAATAAATGCAAAGAAATAGTGGGAGATCCTACCCAAAAAAATTCAACCAATATCATAGAAAATCTTATGAACAGTATAAAAAACAATAATAATCAGGCGGCTGATCCTCTATCCGCATTTCAAGAGGCTTTTTCTCCCTATTATAAACAAACTGTTCTGGAGATGAGTTCAGAAACCCAATGGTCCTTGAAAGATCTTCCGGCTTCCATTGTGGATAGATATGCCAATCAGGACAGGTCAAAATTTCTGGTGACTGTGTATCCTTCCATAAATATGTGGAAAAATATCGAGTTACTGGGAAAATTTGTTACCAATATGGAAAGGATTAGCAAAAGAGTAACCGGACTGCCTCCGGTTATGTATTCACTTTTTGATATTATAGGCAGAGACGGTCGTAATGCCTTGATATTAACCTTGTTCATTGTATTTGGCCTGCTCTGGATGGATTTTGGTAATCCCAAACATGCACTCATGGCCATGATTCCTCTCCTTACCGGAATTTTCTGGATGGTAGGATTAATGAAACTAACCGGATTGCAGTTCACCGTCATAAATGTTATGGGTCTGCCTATGATATTAGGTATAGGAATTGATGACGGCGTACATATTGTTCATAGATGGCTGGCAGAAGGAAAAAGTGAAGTGCGTCGTGTTTTTGCCAGTACCGGGAAGGCAATTCTGCTAACCACTCTGACTACCATGCTCGCTTTCGGCTCCCTGGTATTTGCCATCTGGAGGGGATACAGTTCTCTGGGCAGTGCTCTCTTTTTGGGAGTGGGGGCCTGTTTCCTGACTACCATACTCATTCATGCCGGGATCATGGGTGCAGCCCAGAACAAAGGGAAAAAATAAAAATTATAAAAATTAATAATAAACTATTGACAACTGGTTCCATAACCGCTATCTTAAAGGGCAAATTTAAATTTCACGCCAATATCTGCTGTGGTAAGCAATGTGAAGGGAACAATATTTTATCTATATTGATATAATAATTATATAAACAGTTTGTAAATGAAAATATTTATATAAAATTCGGGAGAAAACCAATGAAAAAAATTTTATACCTCAATATCTTACTACTTTTACTAATAGGATGCGCCCAGAAACCCTCATCCTATACAATCTCGGGAGAAATCGAGGGAATATCCGACGGTAAAGTGATTATGCAAAAAGAAGAAGAAGGTAGGTTTATTACCATTGATTCAACTCAAATGAAAAACGGCAATTTCTTTTTTTCCGGTACTATTGATTTACCGGAAATGTACTTTATTAAAATTTCTGATAAAAAGCCTATTAAATTCTTTGTGGAGGCCTCTGATATTTTAGTTCGGGGTAATATTAGAAATCTTAACCAGGTATATGTCACTGGATCTGCAACGCAAAGCAAACTGAATACCATAGGTTACGGACTTAAAAATTTTGATGAACAAAGACAGAAACTTTATAAAGAATTCCAGAAAGCAAATAAAAACAATAATGAATCTTTGATAAATGAAATAACTAATAAATGGAACCAACTCCAAAACGAAAGAATTCAAAAAATAAAAGAGCTGGTAGCAGAAAACAGTTCCAATGTTTTAGGTCCCTACCTGGTTCTGCAAAACCTTGTCCCTAGCCTGAGTTTTGATGAGTTGAAATCAATCACTGATAATTTTGATCCCTCAATTTCTGAATCCAAATATGTTAAAGAACTTAAAGACAGAGTTAATATCCTCTCCCAAGTGCAAATCGGAAAAACTGCTCCGGACTTTACCCTGAATACTCCGGAAGGAAATTCTCTTTCCCTCTCCTCTTTGAAGGGAAAATATGTGCTTATTGATTTCTGGGCCAGCTGGTGTAATCCCTGCCGGAACGAAAATCCTAAGGTAGTCAAACTGTATCATGATTATAAAGATAAGAATTTCACTATTATAAGTATTTCACTGGATACCAAAAAAGAAAAATGGATTGAGGCAATTGAAAAAGACAAGCTGGAATGGCCTCAGGTATCCGATCTAAAGGGTAAGAATAGTCCCACTACTGAACTATATGGAGTTAAATCCATCCCCCATACAATTCTTCTGGATCCAGAACAAAAAATAATTGCCAAAAACCTGCGGGGGGAGGAACTTCGTAATAAACTCAGTGAACTGCTGGATTAATAATATTAAATTAGTTCTCTTGATTTAGACCTCAAAGGTCTGACAGACCTTTGAGGTCTTTTACATTCATCATATCTATTCAATAGAATTTTGGAATAATGGAATAACGGAAGG
>CAZKMO010000013.1:0-36895 GCA_964554015.1 uncultured bacterium | reverse complement strand
TACTGGCAGGAGTAATGGTTCTTTTTTATAAACTGGATAAGGATTTTATGATAAAGATTGAAAATGATTTAAAGCAAAGACGTAAGCAAAGCGAATCCAAATAAACTTCTAAGCGAGTCGTAAGAAGATTACTTCCAGGGCATATAACCGGTTGCTTTTTTTGTTATATGTTTGAGGTTTTGGACGCAGACAAAATATTGCTGGAGAGATCATAAGAACTATAGAAAGTATTAATTATTAATAAATTATAAAATAAAAGGAGGATAATAATGAAGGCGGTGTATTTATTAAGAATTACCCTGATATTCATATTACTTTTCAGCGGATTACTATGGGGCCAGAACACCATGGTCCTCTTGCCATTGCAATCCATAGGCGTGGATGCGACCTCAATACAGACAGTCGAGTCCTTACTGAAGCAGGAAATTGAGAAACTGAGTGCTATGCAGATACTGGATGAGGAACAAACCTTAGAGATTGCTGGTGAGAAACCCTGCCAAAAAGTAGACTGTGCGGTGGAAATCGGGAAGCAGTTACAGGCGGATCAGGTGGTCTACGGCAGCCTGAACAAACTGGGAGAAAAGATTATTGTCCAATATACTCTGGTGGGAGTGGCTGCTCAGGAGGTGCTGATCAAGGATAATGCCACGGCTGCTTCGGTGGAGGATCTGGATGCAGTGACCAAGCTGGTGGCTGAGAGTATAGTAAACCAGCAGCCCCTGAAGGAAATCAGGAAAACAGAGGTTTCTGGGGAAGAACAAAAGGAACCCCTTATTGAGCAGCGGGAATCGTATACTTTATTAGGTTTCTCTATAGGATATCTCTTTCCGGCACATGGATATGACACAAACGACAGAAGTTTTGTGTTTGACAGCCGTCTCTGTTTTGAGATAAACCGGGTGCAGATAGGAGGGCAGTTTTCCATTCGGAAAGGTATTGCCATGAATGTTTCCGGTGCCTATCTGTTTACCGATACGGATTTGTGTCCCTATGTGGGGGGAGCCCTGGGATTTCACTGGGTTGCCCACGATGAGGATGATCAGGACGAAGAGAATGACCTGCGGGAGGACGGATTCGAGATCATGGTGAATACCGGCCTTATGGCTTTCCGCACCTATAATTTCCGGGTGCTTTTGAACCTGGATTATTCTTATACCTTCAATGACTATGACGACCAGGCCATCACCCTTACCATCGGGCTTCTATTCCCCCATAATATGTTTTCCTGGATGCGGTGGTTTTAGGTGATTTGATTATATTAAATATTTGTTACATTAGATTTTTATTTTTAGGATTTTAAATATTTTTGATCGCAACGCAATTTTTTTATTAGTAGATTATAATTTAGACCTCGAAGGTTTTCCCAACCCTCGTGGTCTTCGTATTACCAGGAATCGTTGATGGATAATAAAGTCTACATCGTCCCCTGTAACGATTACCAGCAGGTAAAAGACAAACTCCCCCAACTTCTGGACATGATGGGCGGGGTGGGCAGTGTGGCGAAAAAGGGGGAAACCATCGTACTGAAGCCCAATCTGCTGCTGGCTGCGGATCCGGCACGGGTGGTTTCCACCCATCCTTCTCTGGTCAGTTCTCTGGGAACTTTACTGCATGATCACCAGGTCAAGGCGGTGCTGGCGGACAGCCCCGGATCCGGATATGCCTATAATCCCAGAACCTTGAATCGGGTGTATAGAAAATGTGGCATGAAAGAAGCTGCCGAATCCGGGCAGGTGGAATTAAACTATGACACCAGCCATAAAATTGTTTCCTTTAATACCGGGAATCTTATTAAGCGATTTGAGATTATCACTCCGGTGGTGGAGGCAGACGGAATCATCAACCTGTGCCGGCTGAAAACCCACAGCTTTATGTTTATGTCCGGGGCCGTAAAGAATAATTTCGGGGTCATTCCGGGACGGTTAAAACTGGGATATCATGCTGCCTTAAAGGATGCGCACCGGTTTGCGGAAATGCTGCTGGATCTGGCCGATGTTGTTAATCCCCGAATTTCCATTATGGATGCCGTGACGGGTATGGAGGGAAATGGTCCCACCGGAGGGAGCCCCAGACAGGTGGGCTGTCTTCTGGCCTCCACCAGTCAGCTGGCTCTGGATGTGGTGGCCGGGGAGATCATGGGACTTTCCCGGGAGCAGAACCCGATCCTCATAGCAGCAGAAAAAAGGGGAATGAGACCTCACCGTATAGAAGAGGTATCTCTGATCGGTGAAGATAAACAGTCCCTGCGGATTGAAAATTATAGACTGCCGGATACGCTTACCAGCTGGGTGGGATTAAGGGGGATACCGTCATTTATACTTACAATACTGGAATCTTTTTTAAAACAGGGATCTTCTCTTAAACCCGAGATCAACCGGAACAAGTGTATCGGCTGCGGTGCCTGCCGGGATGCCTGTCCCCTGCAGATTATACATATAGATTCGGAAAGAAAGGCACGGATCGGCCATCACGGCTGCATCCGCTGTTACTGCTGTCATGAGATGTGTACGGAAAATGCAGTGGAACTGCATACAGGTTTTTTGTATTCTTTATTAAATAAACAAAAAGTAATTTAAAGTCTGCTAAAAATATTTTGAGCCACAGATGCACACAGATTAAACACAGAATTATAATATTTATTTATTCCGTGAAAATCTGTGGCCGATTCTAATAATCTTCATTTTTTTTATCGGCAGAAAAAGCGAGCACATAATTATTTCGATTAGTCTCTTTAGATTTGAGAATACGGTCAGTTATAGACCTTAGAGGTCTGGGGAATATATATTCATTCTTCTCCATAATTCCCTTCGAAACTTTTTTAAGCTATGTAAGTATAACCTATATTATTACAAATTTATGAATTAAAAATAAGGAGCATGGTATGACCAAAACTATCAAAAGCTTACTGTTACTGACTCTGGCTTTGCTGTTAGGTGCAGTCGGCTGCGGCCAGAAACAGCAACCGGCCATCGATGTAGCCAATCTGGACCAGTCTATAGAGCCGGGAGATGATTTCTTCCGTTACGCCAATGGCGGCTGGCTGGACCGGACAGACATTCCTGAGGATAAATCCTCTTTTTCATCGTTTGATGTACTGCGGGAAGAACGGGACCAGGACATCCATGAACTGCTGGAAGAAGTATCTCATCAGAAAGATGTAGAACCAGGAAGTGTCACTCAGAAAATCAGAGATTTTTATGTCACTGGTATGGATGTAAAACAAATTGAAGAACAGGGACTGGAACCCCTGCAGCCTGAATTTGAGCGGATCGAAGGAATATCCTCCATGCAGGATTTTCAGGATCTGGTGGCCCGTTTTCATACTTTCGGCCTGGATCCACTGTTTGGAGGAAATGTAATGCAGGATTTCATGCAGAGTGAACTGTATAAATTTTATTTTATGCAGGCAGGAGTAGGACTCCCGGATGTGGAATATTATACCAAAGAAGATGACCGCTCTCAGGAAATTCGCCAGGAGTATATCAAGCATATGGCAGCGATGTTCGAACTCATGGGTGACGAACCTGCTATGGCCAGAAAGAATGCTGAAACGGTGATGGAAATTGAAACCAGGCTGGCCCAGAACTCTAGGAATAGAGTACAGAGACGAAATATACCGGCCCTGTACAACAAGATGAGTCTGGAAAAACTGAGTGATATCTGTCCCAATTTCAACTGGGAAGCATATATGGCTAATCTCAGTGACAAGGATTTCGGAGAGGTAATAGTAGGAATGCCGGAATTTTTTCAGGAAGTAAACCGGGTACTGGAGGATGTACCCTTAGAAGACTGGAAGACTTACCTGCGCTGGAATCTGATAAACCGCAGTGCAGAATATTTAAGTGAGGATTTTGTCAATCAGGATTTTGATTTTTATTCTAAATTTTTATCCGGCAATGAGAAGATACAGAAACGCTGGAAACGAGTGACCCAGACCATAAACCGCCGGGTAGGTGAACCCCTGGGAAAGCTCTATGTGAAAAAATATTTTCCTCCGGAATCCAAAGAGAGAATGATGGAGCTGATCGGCAATCTGAAAAAGGCCATGGCCCAGAGGCTAGAGAATCTGGAATGGATGGGTAATGACACCAAAAGGGCTGCCCTGGCCAAACTGGAAAAGATGCGGTTTAAGATCGGATATCCGGATAAATGGAAGGATTTTTCCCAGCTGGAAATACAGCCTGATTCCTATGTACTCAATGTAAAACGAGCAAACTATTTTCATTTTTATCGTCAGCTGAACAAGTATGGCAAACCTGTGGATAAGGAAGAATGGGGTATGACTCCCCAGACAGTTAATGCCGGCTACAATCCCCTGAATAATGAAATGACCTTTCCGGCTGGTATCTTGCAGCCGCCTTTTTTTAATCCGGCAGCTGATGATGCCGTAAACTACGGTGCCATCGGGGCGGTGATCGGCCATGAAATGACCCATGGATTTGACGATCAGGGACGCCGGTTTAATGCCGAAGGCAATATGCGGGATTGGTGGACCAAGGAGGATGCTGAACAGTTTAATCAGCGAACCAAGCTGCTTATCGATCAGTATAATAATTTTGTAGCTGTAGATGATGTGCATATAAACGGAGAACTCACCCTGGGTGAGAACATTGCTGATTTCGGCGGTCTGTCAGTTTCTTTACATGCCTATAAGATGAGTCTGGAAGGTAAACCGGAACCGCCTGTTATAGATGGATTTAATCATTTACAGCGTTTTTTCCTGGGATGGGCTCAGGTATGGCGGGGCAAGATCCGGGATAAGGCACTGAAACGTAAATGTCAGGAAGATGTACATCCCTGGGGAAAGTTTCGGGTAAACGGTGCTCTGGCCAATGTACCGGAATTTTACCAGGCTTTTGACATCGATCAGAACGACCCCTTATACCGGTCACCGGAACAGAGACCGGTTATTTGGTAAGTTTTTTTTAACTGATTCTAACAATTTTATAAACCCCGGAGGTGGAAACATTTCCGGGATTTTTTTATTAGACATAGAGGGACTAAAGCGAGTGTCTAGGTTAAAGATTCTAAGAATTAGCCACAGATGAACACAGATGCTCACAGAAAAAATTTTTTATTCTGTGTTTAATCCCTGTGTATCCGTGGCTTAAGTTTTTTTTCGATTTCGATCCCGATCCCGATATCGAATTTCGATTGTATATATTATTATAGATATTTTGATCGGTTTCAATATTAACATTCGAATTGAAGGAATAAATTTTATCACTTAAAGATTAATGTAACAATTTTTCAATAAAAGTATAACTTGACTATATATTGATTATTTCATACCTTATAATAATTTCTATATAAAACCTGAGAATTAAATAATAGTATAGCAAAATAATGCAATATTAACCCAAAAAGGAGGTACACCATGCCGGAATTCGGACATCCATTTTCAGGACTTGCACATGATCGTAAACTGACGGATGAGGAACTTATCCGGGCAATTCGGTTCATGATAGCAGCTGAATACGAAGCCATTCAATTATATATGCAATTGGCCGAATCAACAGATAATAAATTAGCCCAGGAAGTATTAAAGGATATTGCCGATGAGGAAAGAGTACATGCCGGTGAGTTTTTGCGTCTCTTAAAAGAACTGGCCCCGGATGAGGAAAAATTTTATGCAGAAGGGTCAGAGGAAGTACAAGAAGAGATAGATAAGGGGACGTAAAAAAGATAAAGGATAAAGGATAAAAAAAAAATAAAAGAAAAAAGAAAAAAGAAAAAAAGTAGGTTTATATTTATAAAAGAGTAGCGGAGTATCTGGGAACCGGAGTATTAGAGAGGTTTTATTCAGAAATCAGTGGTCAGAAATCAGATACAAAGGAGAATGGAGAAGGGAACAAGGAAAATAATTAAAAAACCTTAACCACAACCCTAACCTTAAATCCATTCTCCCTTTCCTTTATTCCTTTAAGTAGAATTTATGTAAAGTTCATTCATAAACTATATGATTTTCCTCAAAAGAACAATTTTTTTTATTTGTGAAGTAATAATACATTTTTTACTTGACATTTATAATGTTTATTCTTAAACTTCAGAAAATACATCATTCCAGTTATGACATTATGTAATGATTTGCTTCCTATCAGGATTTTTTTAATATTTCAACTACCCAGAGTAGTGTTTTTATTCATTGGTTTCGCTATGGTGGTTAGTTTTACATTCTATCTTTAATAATAATAAAGATGGTATATCTATCATTTTCATTAAAAAGAGGGGATAATTATGAAGAAAAAATCAGCAGTAAAAGCAGGGTTAGTTTTTTTTCTTTTTCTGGCAGTTTCTTGGTGTTATGCCCAGGTACCTCAGCTCATGAACTATCAGGGATATTTGACGGATGGAGGTGGCAGTCCGGTGAACGGCACCCGTTCCATCGACTTTCGTATTTATGATGCCAGTACAGGGGGAACCCTTTTATGGAGTGAGACCCATTCGGTTACCGTAGTTGAGGGTGTTTTCAATGTATTGCTGGGTTCGGTTACAGATCCTATTCCTTATACCTTATTTGAAGACGGGGAAAGATACTTTACTCTTCAAGTAGGAAGCGATGCTGAAATGACCCCCCGTAAGCAACTGGTCAGTGTGGGGTATGCCTTTCGAGCCAATGCAGCGGATAGCCTGGAGGGGAAAGCAGCAGATGATTTTGTGGAAGAGGCAGAGGTTAACAGCATCAGTACGGATATGATAATGGATGATGCCGTAACCGCAGCTAAAATCGGGCCGGATGTCATTTCCAGTATTGAGGGAGTATCTAATGACGGGGGGGATGTGGATTTGGTGGAAGGCAGCAACATTACCATCACTCCCGATAATGTAGGCAAATCCATTACCATTGCTGCTTCCGGGGGAGGCAGTGGTGATATCACAGCAGTTAATGCCGGGGATGGATTAACCGGTGGTGCATCCACAGGAGATGCCACCTTGGATGTAAATGTAGGAACCGGCTTGGAAGTGGTGTCTGATGCGGTTCGGGTACAACAATCCACCCTTGATACCTGGTATGTGAATGAAGGGCAGGCGAACAGTGTAACTGCCGGTATGATTACACCGAATGTTATCAGCAGCCTTGACGGGGTTTCCAACGATGGCGGAAATGTGGATCTGGTTGCGGGCAGTAATATTACCATAACCCCAGATGACGGTGCCGATAAAATTACCATTTCTGCTTCCGGTGGAGGGAGTGGTGATATCACGGCAGTCAATGCCGGCACCGGATTGACCGGGGGAGGTACTTCCGGTTCCGTTACCTTGAGCGTTGCTATGCCGCTTGAGTTTTATAGTACCACCAACTATCCCATGGTCCGGGGTTTATATTCACTTTCTTTATCTCATGGATACGAAGGTGCAATAGGCGGTTCGTCCTATAGCAGCACGCTAGCCGGTGTTTACGGAAGGCAATATTCCTTAGGAGGCGACTGGGAGGGATTTCTGGGGCATATGTCCGGTGGTGTATATGGTGAATATTCAGGAACAGGAGGAGAGACATATGGTATGCTTGGTAGTACCTGGGGTGCCTTTGGCAAGGAAGAAGTAAGTGAAAATTACGGTTATTTGGGAGGTGAGAATTATGGTGTGTATGGTGAATCCGGTAGCAGTTATGATAGATTTGGATACATAGGGGGAAGCAGCTATGGAGTGTATGGTCAATATAAGGACGATCTGTGGGGAGTATTGGGTCATTCTATGATAGGAGTATATGGTTGGGGTTCGGCAGGTACGTACAGTGTACGTGGTTATTATGACTATAACCACTATGGTTATTTTGGCAGCAGCAGCTATGGTGGGTATGTGAGAGGTAATTTATATGTGTCCGGATCTGTAAGCAAGTCAGGTGGTTCTTTTAAGATTGATCATCCTCTGGATCCTGCTAATAAATATCTTCAGCATTCCTTTGTGGAATCTCCGGATATGATGAATGTATATAACGGGAATGTAGTTTTAGATGGAAAGGGTGAAGCCAGGATTATTCTCCCGGATTATTTTGAAGCCTTAAACCGGGATTTTCGCTATCAGCTTACTGCTATCGGTGCACCCGCTCCTGATCTGTATATTGCCCGGGAAATTTCCGGTAATCGGTTTACCATTGCCGGAGGAAAATCAGGTATGAAAGTTTCCTGGCAGGTAACAGGAGTCCGGAAGGATGTCTGGGCTGAGACTAACCGTATTAAGGTAGAAGTGGAAAAAGAAGGTGCGGAACGGGGGACTTATATTTATCCTGAGTTATATGGAATGCCTGTTTCTTCCCGGGTAGATTATCAGGAGATTCAGATCGATAAGGAAATTCAGCAGCAGGTAAAGCAAGAAAATCAGAAAATTCGAGCGGAGCAGTTAAAGGTAAAAGAAGAGTATGAAAATATACAAGAGCAAAAACGCAACAGAAAAAATTAGAGATTACTAATTGAAAAGGGAAAAATTTTTAGTGAAAATCAATTTCATACAATGGAGATAATTATTTTTTTGAAGTTTAAGGAGAAGTATAATGCAACATAAAAAGCACCAAGAAGGGCTGCTTGTAAGTATATTTTTGTTTTTCCTGTTTACGGTTGCTGTCTTTGCCCAGTCCAGTGAGAATTATACCCTAAAGAAGTGGGCGATAAACAGTGGTGGCGGTGGTTCCTCATCAACAAATTATGCCATGCAGGATGCGGTGGGACAGTCCTTTGCTGTGGGTAACATGACCAGTACCAGCTATGGGGCAGCTTCCGGATTTTGGGGAGAAGGAGGTATGGAAACTGGAATAGAAGATAAAGAGGGTGATATAAATATTCCCCGGACCTTTAAGCTCCACCAAAACTACCCCAATCCCTTTAATCCGGAGACCTGTATTGCTTTTGATTTACCCTGGAAAGCCGAGGTTGTCATAACCATTTATGATCTTCAGGGAAAAAAGGTCAACTGTATTCTGCAGGGAATGCAGGAGGTGGGAGCACATTCGGTCATGTGGAGAGGTAAAGATTTTTACGGAAATATAGTCTCCTCCGGCCTGTATTTTTATCGGATTATGGTCCGCTCCCAGGAGGCAGAATCAAAGACTGTGGTGAAAGCAGGAAAGATGATTTTTATGAAATGATAACAGGTTTACATGATTGTAGGGATTACTAGGATTAATAAAATTAACAGGATTAGCAAGATTAATGGGATTAATAGGAGTTGTTCTGTCTGAATTCTATATTCAAATAATATTGCTTACATTACCTTTGCTTAATTGATCCACTTGTTTGAGCAGGGTTGGTAGGCGGTAGGGGCCGTGCATACTACTGATATATTGTTTGGCCAGAAACAGCTCGAGCCCTACAGCAGTTACATATAAAGGGCGCTGACTGTTTCCCCGGAACACTTTATATTTTTCTCCAATATCCCTAAAGGGAGTTTTTGCCACTCCTATAATGGGGACCTGCTTTTTCAGGGCTTCATAGAGAAACTTTCCCAGCCCGGGTTGGTGGTGTCCATCCAGAAAAACCAATCCGTCAATTATTATGCTTTTCGGATGCAGGGTATGCTCATCGATCAGTTTGAGGATACAGGGCAGTTCCCTTTTGTAAAAGCTACCCGGTTCATATTTTGCAATGTGAGTTATGGTGCTGGTAAAATGATCTATTGGTTTTTCAGCCTGCCAGGAGTGGAAGGTGATCCCGGCTGCGGTTGCCTGATTGTGGTAATAGTGAACGTCAAGGGCTAATAACATACTTTTTTACCATGATTGACCATGATTACCTTGGTTAAACATGATTATAGGGTTAAGACAATTAACAGGATAAACAGGATTTATAATAATTCTTACCCTGTATATTCTGTCTATTATTATTTTATTATAGTTTTTTAAAGATAGAAGTCATCATTTTTCAGTGAATGTTTTTAATTGCTTCCGGAAAACTTTTCAGCTGAAGATTATCTTTTTTAATAATGGTATTCCCCAGCCAGTTTTGATTGTCTTTTTGGGGATGATCAGTGGTATAATGCAGGCCCCGGCTCTCTTTACGGAACTGGGCACATTGAATGATCTTCAAGGCCACAGTAGCCAGGTTTCTCAGTTCCAGCAAAGGAGGAGTTACTGTGGTTTTTTTAAAGAAATTTTCAATTTCTTCCGCAATCATCCTCACCCGTCGTTCCGCTCTGGCCAGACGAAGATCGGATCGTACTATACCCACATAATCCCACATGATTTTCTGAATTTCGTAGCGGTCGTGGGCAATAAGCACCCACTCTTCCTGGTCAAAAGTGCCCTTATCATCCCATTGCGGAATGGGAGGAACATCAAATGTTTTTTTCTGGATAAATTGAACCGCACTTTCATACGCTCTTCGGGAAAAAACCAGAGCTTCCAGAAGAGAATTGGAGGCAAGGCGGTTAGCTCCGTGCACACCGGTACAGGCTGCTTCCCCGGTGGCATAGAGTCCCCGGAGAGAGGTCTGTCCTTCCAGATTGGTCAGTACACCTCCGCACATGTAATGAGCAGCCGGTACCACCGGTATTAATTCCCGGGTCAGGTTAATTTTAAAAGATAGAAGTTTTTCATTAATCTGGGGGAAGTGATCCCTCAGCTGCCGAGCATCCAGATGGGTGACATCCAGGTACACGGACTCATCACCTCTTTTTTTCATTTCCTTATCAATGGCTCTGGCCACCACATCCCGGGGAGCTAATTCCGCTTGAGGATGATAATCCTTCATAAATTGTTTACCGTCCTTGGTGCGTAGGATGCCGCCGAAACCCCGTACAGCCTCTGAAATCAAAAAGGAGTCGGCCTTGGGATGATACAGGGTAGTGGGATGAAACTGCATAAATTCCAGGTTGGCAATGGTCACCCCGGCCCGGTAACACATGGCAATACCATCTCCGGTGGCAATGGAGGGATTGCTGGTATGGAGATATACCTGTCCGGATCCCCCGGTTGCCAGTAAGGTGACTTTAGCCAGAAATGTTTTTACCATATTGGTTTTAGTGTCCAAGGCATACACTCCCCAGCAGTTTTTATTTTCCCCGGAATTTTTTTTATTTTTATTAATATGATGTTCGGTAATGAGCTCAACCACACTGTAATTTTCATACACTTCAATGGCAGGATGTTCCATCACTCTTGCCAGCAGTTTCATTTCTACGGCAAAACCGGTTTTATCCTTCACATGAACTATCCGGTTCATGGAATGTCCGCCCTCTCTACCCAGATCATAGGTTGAGCTGCCCGGTTTATAGGTAAATTTTACTCCCCAATTTTCCAGATCCTGAATTCTTTCCGGTCCCTCCTGAGCAATGATTTGTACAGCATCCTCAAAGCATAATCCCACTCCTGCTTTCAGAGTATCCTGAATGTGTTTTTCATAGGAATCCTCTGCAGACAAGACGGCTGCTATACCACCTTGAGCATAATTCGTATTTGCATCCGCCCTTTTTTTCTTGGTAAGGATAGTAACCCGACCATGTTCTGCCGCCCGCAAGGCAAAAGAAAGACCGGCTGCCCCGGTTCCGATGACCAGAAAATCTGATGGTGAGGACATATACTGCCCCTATTTTTTATTTCGGGTGTAATCTGTTTTCAATAAATTGCTGAAATGTAGGCAATTCTGTTATAAAGGTCAATTCAATTTTCAGGAAATAGAGTGGTACGCTCTTCTTATCCCATTGATCAATTCTTGTCCTATCTTTTTCAGTAGTAACGATGAACTTTGCCTTTTTATCTAAAGCTTTCCGGATAATGTTCTTTTTATCTGATTTGGTAAAATAATGATGATCAGGATATGCTATGAATTCCTGAATATCACAGCCCATATCAAACAGGGAGTCATGGAACAGATCCGGATTAGCAATACCGGAAAATGCTACAATTGGCTGATTTTTCAGACTGTTGAGCGGAATTTTTTTATGGGTAAAGGTAAAAAATGAAACTGGTTGATGGCGACTTAAAAAAATCGGTTTGGAGGAATATTTTCGTATAGCATGTTGCAGGGTATTGGTAGTATTGGTCTTATCACTATGAGTGATAACCATAACATCACTTCTGCCTATATTTTTCCAGGGTTCACGTAAGGGGCCGCCGGGTAAAAGCATTCCGTTACCCCGGGGATTGACAGCATTAATAGTAAGAATATCAATATCCCGGTGTATTTTTCGATGCTGAAATCCGTCATCCAGAATAACTACCTCAGTCTGGAATTTTTTTTCTGCCCATCGGGCAGATTCGATACGATCCGCACCCGTAATCACCGGAATGCCGGGAAGATTTTTAGCCAGCAGCAGCGGCTCATCCCCGCTTTGCTCTGCTGTGGACAGGATTTTATTTCCGTCGGATACACAGATAGTCTTTCTGGCTTTACCACCATACCCTCTGCTGAGGACAGCAATTCGATATCCGGTTTTTGCCAGTAAGGTTGCCAGGGTTTTAACCAGAGGTGTTTTTCCGGTTCCTCCCACACTTATATTACCGATACTGATTACTTTACAGCCTACCCTAATGGGAATTCTAATTTTTTTATCATAGCAAAAATTTTTCATCCCTACAGCTATTCTGTACAGAAGGGATAGCGGAAAGCTTGCCATACCCCATATTCGTTTATTAAAAAGAGAAGAGAAGAGATTATGCAGGAATCTGTTTTTCATTTAAGCATTCTCACAATTATTTCAGCTCCACGTTTACTGGCGCCCGGATTGCCTAGCAACGTACTAACTCTTTTTAATTCTTTTTTGACTTGGGATATTTTTTTCTTATTGGTCAAGAAAGGATAGATGGCATCAGCTATGTTGGTGCCGGTTACCTGGTGTTGCAGTAATTCCGGAACAATGGTTTTTCCGGCCACAATGTTTACCAGACCGAAGTTATTGAGTTTTACCAGAGCTTTTCCCAGAACATAGGAGAAAAAGGTTATTTTATAAAGAATTACCATAGGGGTTTCCAGAATAGCGGTTTCCAAGGTGGCGGTTCCGGATGCCACCAGAGCAGCATCAGAGTGGTGTATCACATCGTAGGTTTCATTGGTGACCAGGGGAATGTTTTTATCTTTAATGATATCTGAATATATTTTTTCCTGCAGATTACCCACCCGGGCAATGATTGCCTGAACGTGAGGATTAGTTTTGCGGAGCTCCTCTACACCCTGTATCATGGCAGGAAGTAGTTTTTCCACTTCCTGTTTTCTGGAACCGGGCAGGAGACTGATAATAGGATGGGCACTGATTAGTCTGTGTTGTTTGAGAAAGGTTTCCCGGGAATATTTTGGGTTCACAATATCTTTTAGGGGGTGACCGATGAAACTGACATCCACCCCTTTTTCCTGGTACAGCTTTACTTCAAAGGGAAAGAGCACTATCATTTTGGTGATGCGTTGGGCAATGGTGTTGATTCTCTTTTTATTCCAGGCCCAGACCTGGGGACTTATATAGTAGATAACCGGGATATTTCTTTTTTTGGCTTCTCGGGCAAATCTAATGTTAAAACCGGGATAGTCCACTAAAATTACCAGATCCGGATGATGTTCATCCAGGGATTGTGATAATTTTTTATACACTTTTCGAATAAAGGGGAGGTGTTTTATAACCTCCACAAATCCTAAAAAGGCCATATCTTTTATATGATATATCAGTTTGACCCCGGCTTTTTTCAGACGGTCGCCTCCGATTCCGTAGAATTGCAGAAAAGGATTACGATGCAGCATTTCGGTGACCAGGTTACTGGCGTGGATATCACCGGATTCTTCACCGGTAATAATAAGAATAATATGTTTTTGTTTAGGCATGATTAGGTTATCTGATCAATTATTTCATGAGCAACCGCCAGAGCTTTACGTGCCTGACTGCCAGTTACCGCGGTTGTCTGTTTGCCGTCAATGTGGGCCAGGAAATTTTTTAGTTCCACTTCCAGTCCCATTTCTTTGGGGATTTTGGGTTTATAATAATATATATTTTTTTTTTGTGATCCTGTTCCTATAGTGCCCACTATTTTACCCGGCTTATTACCCTCTTCATTCAAATGAAAAATTTCTGATATCCGGTTAAGAAAATCAACTGTGATATAGGCATCTTTCTGGAACATTCGCATTTTACGCATGTTTTTCTGGGAAATCCTGCTGGCAGTAAGATTAGCTACAGCCTTATTGGTAAACCGGATTCGAGCATTGGCTATATCAACTGTGTCTGAGACTACGGCAACACCGCTGGCATCGATACTTTTTATCGGACTTTTAATAAGATCAAGAATAATCTCCAGGTCATGAATCATGAGATCAAGCACAACCGAGACTTCCGTACCCCGGGGATTGAACAAGGCCAGACGGTGAGATTCTATAAATTGAGGTTGAATGTCGAAAGCTGCCAGAGAACGCAAGGCAGGATTGAATTTTTCAATATGTCCTACATGCAGTATCAGATTTTTCTTTTGGGCATAATCGATTAATTCATCTGCCTCTTGACAATTTGTGGCAATGGGTTTTTCAATTAAACAATGTATTCCTTTATTAAGTATTTTTACTCCAATGGCATGATGCAGATCAGTAGGGACAGCCAGGGATACAGCATCGACCTCTTCCAGCAGCGAGTCGAGAGTAGGATATGCTTTGCATTTAGTTTCTTGCGCCACTTTTGCTGCTTTTTGGGGATTGCTGTCATATACACCTACCAAATTGGCAGTGGGAATTTTTTTATAATTTAAAGCATGAAAACGGCCCAGGTGACCTGTACCCACTACACCTGTTTTTATTTGTTTCAAGATTTATTCCCCTATATAATGTATATTATGTTAAAAGCTTTTTAATGTAATATATTTATGGTTTATAATCAAATGATTTTGATTACATAAAATAAACCACATAGAGGATTTGGAATATATTAAAGTTTTATAAATTATTCAAATATAATTAATAATTTAATACAATTAGACCTTTTCCATTTTAATGCTTGAACCTAATTTATATTTTCTTTATCTTGCATTAATATAGGATTTAATAATAAGGAGTCAATCATGAAAGCAAAACACATAATTATTTTAATTATTTTTTTACTCCTCCTCATACTCATCCTTCAGAATCTGGGTGTTACCACTTTAAAGATTTTTTTCTGGGAGTTAAGGCTTCCCCTGACCATTTTGATTTTGGCAGTTCTGCTGTTAGGTTTTTTGGCTGGTTATATTATTCAATCTCTGCAATCCGCAAATAAAAAGAAGAAAATGGCGGAAGCGCAAAAAAACAAAGCATAACTACACATTTTTATTGTAAGCATAGTTCACAATAGTACACAGTTTCGATTACCCTGATCATATTCAATGTTAAAAAAGCACATTTTGGCGGATAGGTTTTTTTTATTTGGTAAAATGTGTGATTATATGGTTAACATTCCTTCTCCTTACATTCCGGAAATATAAATGAAGAAATTTTATAAAGAAAGAATAAATTTTATATGTTTTAATTTGGCCACAGTTTTAGTTATCGGTGGTGTAATTCTACTGCTTCCCATTTTGGCGGGATTAATATGGGGGGAGAATTTTCATTCCTCTCCCCTGGTTCCAGCTTTCCTGATTCCAGGTGTAGTGACTGTTCTATTGGGGAGCATGCTTAAAAAAATATCCTATGCCGGCCCCCTTTCCCTGAGAGATTCCATGTTTATTTGTACTTTTTCCTGGATTATGCTTTCTCTGATAGGGGCAATACCATTTACAGTCATGCTACACGTAAGTTATCTGGATGCACTTTTCGAAACCATCAGTGGGTTTACCACTACTGGTATTACCATGTTAACTGATATCGAAAGCATGCCCCGTTCTATTCTTTTTTGGAGAGCCCTTATTCAGTGGATTGGTGGACTTGGTATTCTCAGTATGTTTATTCTATTGGGATTTAAAGGAGGGGCCGCGGTTAATAAGATTTTTTCAGCGGAGAGTCATAAAGTTTCTCTGCGAAAACCTTTTTCCGGCACGTATCGTACAGATAAAGTTTTTTGGATACTGTATATTTCCTTTACTGCAGGGGAAATAATTATTTTGTATCTGCTGGGTCTTGATTTTTTTGATGCTATTACTCATGCTTTTTCCACCCTTTCCACCGGGGGGTATTCCATTTATGATGATTCCATAGCCCATTTCCGCCTAGCAGGCTATACCCATGCCCATCTTATTGAATTGGTTATTCTGTTCTTTATGCTTTTAGGGGGGATAAATTTTTTCATTCATTTCCGTTTCTGGACAGGAGATTTCAAAGCCATCAGAGACAATGCAGAAATCAGATTTTACTGGTTGTTATTAGCCGGGGCTGTGGTTATAATACTTATTAATTGTCCCTGTGATTTGGGATGGACCTATATTGATTTTAATGGTTCCACAACGGTTGGGTTCGGTGCCCTGCTGTTTAATCTTAAGGATATTGCTTTTCAAGTGGTAAGCATTTTAACCACAACTGGATATGCCACCCGGGATATCGGATCAGCTTATTTTGCTCCCATTGCCAGACAGTTATTTCTCATATTCATGGTTATAGGTGGATGCGCCGGATCAACCGGGGGTGGATTCAAGATACTACGGGTTACAATTTTGATCCGTCTGGTTGGTACTCGACTTTTCCGCCTTAATGCCAGCCGGTACAGCCGCATACCGGTAACAGTTGACAGTAAGATAATTGAAGAAAAAGAAATACAGTCAATTTTAACCCTTTTCTTTTTATGGGTATTTCTCCTTATTATGGGAGGAATGATAACCGCCTTTTTTTCTCATCATAGTGGGTGGCAGAGTTTTTCCGGTATGTTCTCAGCCTTGGGAAATATTGGTCCTTGTTATCTTTCGGTTGATGAGATACAGTTATTGCACCCGGTAGTTAAATTGACGTATATGTTTGGAATGCTGGCCGGAAGGTTGGAAATACTGCCGGTTATTCTGCTTTTTAGCCCAAAGTTTTATAAATAGGAGGATCAGGTATGTTTATCGTTATTGCTGGCGGAGGTAATGTTGGTTCTGTACTCATTGGACATTTAATTGAGCGTAAGAAAGAGGTAGTAGTTATTGATGAAAACCGGGAGACCTGTGACGATTTACACGCCCGCTATGGAGTGGAACCTATCTGCGGAAATGCAACTAAAATTTCGGTGTTAAAAGCAGCTGAAATAGAACGGGCTGATGTGGTTATTGCCACTATGAGAAATGATGCGGTCAACCTCGCCTTTTCGGTATTGGCCAAAAGCTTTGCCGTACCCGAAATAATTGCCCGTATGAGTCAGAAGAGTTACTACGAAGCATATAAAACAGCTGGTGTGACTAAAATAGTCAATGTGGTGGAGAACATGATTCTGGATATTTTACATCAAATAGATAGAAAAGAAATTCAAAGTATTGCCCGACTGGGAAATGGAGCAGTGGAAATATTCCTGGTGCATATACCGGAAGAGGCTAAGATCGTGGGTAAGACAATATCCACTATTGCTGCCAACCGACACCTGTCCGAGGAAACCATCATTGCCGGTATTTATACGGAAGAAGATAATGAGTTCAAGGTTCCCAGAGGTAACACCAGGATACCACCTAATTCAGATCTGTTTGTTATTTCCAGCCCGGATCTGGTTAAGAAAACTGCTCAGTATCTTACCAGTTAGGACCATGATTTTTAGGATTAACAGGATTACCGTGATTACCATGATTAACAGGATTAATAAGATTACCACGATTTTAAGATTAATAGGATTGATAGGATGATTATACTATCTATCATTATATATCATGTTGATCCTGTTTCATATTAAAAAAAATAACACCTTACTTGGGAGATAGAATGAAAATCGAAGAATTTACTTTAGAGCGGGTGCAGTCGGTGTATGAGAATACAGTTGATTACAATCTCACCGAAAGCGGATTTCACCCTTTTTCCTTAAAGGAAGTATTATCTGAGCAAGAAATCGATTCACTTTTATCCTTGCCCCTGGGCTATGGACAAACCAATGGAAGTGAAGAATTACGGAACAGAATCAGTAAATATTATCCCCATACGGACCGATCCCATTTTCTGGTAACCAATGGTTCTTCAGAAGCAAATTTTTTGGTAATCTGGAGTCTGTTGGGTCCCGGCGATGAACTTTTATTAATGCAACCCAATTACCAGCAGATTTATGGGCTGGCCCGATCCTTCGGGATTAGGGTGAAGCCTTTTTTTCTCAAGGAAGAATTACACTGGCAGCCGGATATTAAGGAAATTAAAAAACAGACTTCCAGTAAGGTTAAAATGATTGCTCTTTGTAATCCCAATAATCCCACCGGTTCAGTACTGGATAAGGAAATAAGGAAGGAAATTATAGAGATTGCCCGAGATATGGATGCCTGGATCTATTGCGATGAAATATATCGTGGATCCGAAGTCGGGCAAAGAGAGACAGCCTCTTTCTGGGGTGAATATGATAAAGTCATTGTAAACGGAGGATTGGCAAAATCCTACAGTCTACCTGGTTTAAGACTGGGATGGCTGGTCGGTCCTGTTGACATAATTGATGCGGCCTGGTCTTATCACGACTACACCACCATAAGCCCCAACCTGCTTAGCCAAAAAATTGCTTCCTATGTATTATTACCCCGGACTCGAGAAAGAATCAGAGAAAGAAATCGAGCCCTTCTGAGGAAGAATCTGCAGATGGTGACGGATTGGGTTGCATCCCATCGGGATTTATTTTTTATGATACCTCCCCAGGCAGGTGCCATTGCCTATATTCACCATACCCTGGAAATAAGTTCTCAAGAACTCACGGAAAAACTACGGAAGCAGAAAAGCGTATTTATGGTTCAGGGAGAGTGTTTTAATATGGATAATTTTATACGTTTGGGTATTGGTTCGGAAACTTCATATCTAAAACAGGGATTAAGATTATTTGATCAATGGTTAAAAGAATACAGTTAGTTTTTATTGATATAAGAACTAGATACCTCTGTTTTTAAAGCTAGAAGAAATCTATCCGGTCTTAAAAAATAAGTATATTTTATAGCATGTTTCACGTGAAACATATGAAATTAGCATGACTTAGATGTTTCACGTGAAACGTCAGATAAGGCAACACTTGCATTAATGCTGTTTTCTTGTTATTTTCTGAAAATAAGAAGAGGTTTCAAGTAATAATGGTAAGTCAGAAGAAACAATTTGAGGTAGTGGTGGCAGGGGGAGGACATGCCGGATGTGAAGCAGCTTTAGCCAGCGCCCGTATGGGAGCTGCTACTCTTCTTATCACCATGAATATTCCCACTATTGCTCAGATGTCCTGTAATCCTGCTATAGGAGGACCTGCCAAAGGCCATCTGGTAAAAGAAATTGATGCCTTGGGAGGTGAAATGGGCAAGGCTATTGATGATACCGGCATTCATTTTCGCATGCTTAACCTTTCTAAGGGTCCGGCGGTGTGGGCTCCCCGGGCTCAGGCAGACCGACTGGAATATGCAACCCGGATGAGAGGTGCCGTTGAATCAGAACCCGGATTAGCAATTTTTCAGGGAATGGTGGTTGATATTGAGGTCACAAATAACCATATATGCGGAGTCATCACTGAGACCGGACATAGCTTTAAAACCAAAAGTGTTATTTTAACCTGCGGGACTTTTTTAAACGGACTGACTCATATCGGATTGCAAAGTTTTCCGGCAGGTCGGGCAGGTGAATTTCCGGCTGTAGGTCTGACCGAGAATTTAGGTAAGCGTGGTTTCAGGGCCGGACGGCTTAAAACCGGTACCCCTCCCCGGGTTAGTGCCTCCAGTATTGATTTTGCCCAAATGGAACCTCAACCAGGAGATCCTTATCCCCGTCCTTTTTCTTATCAAACCAAGAGCATTAATACCAAACAAATGGTGGTATATATAAGCCATACCAATCCTCAGACGCATAAGATATTACGTTCCGGACTTAAAGAATCTCCCTTGTATTCCGGGAAGATTACTGGAATAGGAGCCCGCTACTGTCCTTCTATCGAGGATAAAATTGTTAAGTTTAAAGAACGGGACAGCCATCATCTTTTTATCGAACCAGAGGGGAGATATTCCCGGGAATATTATATCAATGGTTTTGCTACCAGTTTACCCGAGTCGGTGCAACGTCAAGCCCTGAAAACCGTTCCTGGGTTGGAACAAGGTTTTATTACCCGTTTAGGATATGCCATTGAATATGATTACTTTTTCCCGGATCAACTTAAACCTACCCTGGAAACCAAATTAATTGAAAATCTTTATTTTGCCGGACAGATTAACGGGACTTCCGGATATGAAGAAGCTGCCGCTCAGGGATTGGCAGCCGGTATAAATGCAGTTTTAAAACTAAATAAAAAAGATCCTTTGCTGATAGATCGTTCGCAAGGGTACATGGGAGTGCTCATTGATGATTTGGTAACCAAAGGGACCGATGAACCCTACAGATTATTTACTTCCAGGGCAGAATACAGGCTGCTTATTCGTCAGGATAATGCGGATCAAAGGTTTATGCGGCTGGGAAATTCGCTGGGGTTAATTCCGGATGAACACATTAAAAAATTAGATAAAAAGGAAAAATTTATTAAGCAGACGCTTAAGAAAATACATACCATAAAACCAGATCCAGAGAAAATAAATAAAATTTTAAAAAAGGTACACACCAACCCTATAGCTGAACGCCAATCAGTATACCGTCTGCTTAAAAGGCCGCAGGTTACTTTTACCGCTTTGCAGGAACTTGATGACATTGCTGCTTTGTTTCAGGCAATTCCTGATGTATCCTCAGAAGTACAGGAACAGGTTGAAATTGAAGTAAAGTATGAAGGATATTTTCAACGACAGAGAGAACAGATTGAACGATTCAAACAGATGGAGAATAAAAAGATACCGGTTAATTTTAACTATGCCTCAGTTACCTCGATTTCCACGGAAGCCAGAGAAAAGCTACAGAGGATACAACCCCGGTCACTTGGTCAGGCATCCCGGATTTCAGGAGTATCCCCCGCGGATATTTCTGCCCTGACCGTTATTCTTGTTTCACGAAAAAAATGAAACACCTAAATATTTTATCCACAGCCCTTAATGATTTTCCTTCCGTAGATCATTCCCGAGCTTTGCACCGGTTTCACTCCTATTATCAGGAATTATTAGCCTGGAATCAGAGAATAAATCTTATCTCCAAGAAAGATGAAAACCGGATTGTCACCCGTCATTTTCTGGAATCACTGGGATTTCTTAAACAAATTGATTTTCCTTCTCAGGCCAGAGTTCTGGATTTGGGCAGCGGGGCCGGATTACCCGGTATTCCCCTGGCAATTGTCCGTCCGGATCTGCATATTACTTTGGTAGAAGCAAAAAAGAAGAAAACAGAATTTCTGCAGGAGATTTCCAGAAAACTAACCCTGGATACTATCCGGATTATAAATAAAAGAATGGAAGAGATTGCCGGGAAAATGGATACCATAGACATAGTAGTATGTCGAAGTGTCGCTTCTTTAGCCCAACTTTATAAGTGGACCCGTCCCTGTCTGGAACCGTCTCAGGGTAAATTGATAACCATTAAAGGAGAGCAGTATAATAAAGAGCTTTCTACCTTAATTAAGCACAGAAAATCAGATACTCGAATAGAATACACCGTTGCATCATTTAATCCCTTTCCCGGACTTTATTCTATAAGGAAATGCTATTTAGTGGTAGTCATATTTAAAAAATAATTTAGATTAATATCATTACAGACAATAATTTATGTCATCATTAATAAAAAAAATCATTAGAGGATCAGATACAGCTAATACATTAATTAATAAGATTTTATCCGGTGAAAATTGTGCTATAAAAAAACTGGTCGGTTCCTTAAAATCCCTTATTTGTGCCCTCATTCTGGCAGAAACAGAACGACCCCTGCTGATCGTGCTTCCGGATGAAGAAGAAGCGGAGGTATTGTGGGAACACTTGTTCCCTATTACGGATAAAAATATTGGCTGGTATCCCGGAGGCGAAGAAGAACCGGATACTCCTCTTATTCTCAATCCCCGCAGAGCCGGCCGGCAAGCTGCTTTATTACGAGATGCAGTACGAAATGAAGTGGATGCTGTCATTACTACTGCCGAAGGTATTGGATATACATTACCAGATCCGGTATGGTTTAATAAACACTGTATAGAACTTTCTTTAGGTAGTTCTTTTGATATTCATCAATTAATTGAAACCTTGCTTGCATACGGATACACCCGGGAGAGCATGGTGGAAAGACCGGGCGAGATAAGTCTACGGGGTGGAATACTGGATGTTTTCCCTTTTACTGGAGAATCACCCTATAGATTTGAATTTTTTGGCAATGAGATCGATTCCATGCGTCAGATTGATATTGAAACACAGCGATCACAGGAAATCAAAAAAGTATTAACACTTGCTCCTACCTCAATTTTTTGGCAAAAAAGGCATTCCTCTTTATTATCCTATTTTGATAATCCTTTGTTATTTCTTCAGGATAAAAATCTCATTCTGGGTAAAATTAACCATACCTTTCATGTCCGGGAACCATATTTTATCCAAGCCCAAAAAATAGCTGCTCAATTCGGACAATATCAGATCCTCGAGTATCATACCCTGCAAGCACCGGCAGACTGCCTGGATATGGGAGCAGAACCCTGGATTCGATCCGGTACCAAGGTTAAAGATATTAAAGACCAATTATATGGAATGACTCAATCGTATAAAGACATATATATAGTATGCGAAGATACATATCAGCAGGAACGAATTCAGGATTTTTTAGATATTACCCGGGAAGCATACCCCAAGATTCATTGTATTATTGATCGTGTTCACCAGGGATTTCTTCTTCCCAGATCTAAAATAGCAGTAATAACCGCACATCAGATCTGGGGACGAAAGAGAGTAAAAAGGAGAAAGAAAGGATTCAAAACCGGCGTTCCTATCCGGGAACTATCTGCGTTAAAACCAGGAGATTATGTGGTCCATATTGATCATGGCATTGGTGTATATCAGGGATTGGATAAGATTACGGTTAAAGATTCCACCCGGGAGTGTTTAAAGATTGTGTACAAAGACGGGGACAGACTCTATGTATCAGTTGATAAGATGCAGCGAGTACAAAAATATTCCGGGAGAGAAGGAGTTGAACCAGTAATAAATAAATTGGGCAGTGATACCTGGGAAAAGACCAAACAAAAGACCAAGGAATCTATTATGAGGATAACCCAGGATCTGATAAAACTCTATTCTCAGAGACATACTCTGAGTGGATATACTTTTTCCCGGGATACAGTCTGGCAGCAAGAACTGGATGATTCCTTTGAATATGAAGAAACCCTAGATCAGAAAAAAGTGATTGAAGAAGTAAAACGGGATATGGAATCTCCCCGGGTCATGGATCGATTAATAAGTGGTGATGTTGGATTTGGCAAGACCGAAGTAGCAGTAAGGGCGGCTTTTAAGGCAGTTAGTGATTCCAAACAAGTTGCGGTAGTAGTACCAACCACCATATTAGCCCTGCAGCATAGTAATACCTTTAAAGAACGATTGGGCAGGTTTCCGGTTCGTATTGAAATGCTTTCCAGATTTCAGAACAGAAAAGAACAAAAACAGATTGTAGCCGAATTAAAACAGGGAAAAGTGGATATAGTGATCGGAACTCACCGATTGTTTTCTTCTGATGTGGAATTCAAAGATCTGGGACTTTTAATCATCGACGAAGAACAGAGGTTCGGGGTTAAGCATAAAGAAAAAATAAAAATGTTAAAAAGAAATGTAGATGTGCTGGCTCTGAGTGCCACTCCCATTCCGCGCACACTTCAATTTTCCCTGCTGGGAATCAGAGACATGTCACATATAAATACACCTCCCGAACACCGACTTTCCATTATCACCGAAGTTATTCCTTTTCAGGAACAGGTAATAGTGGAAGCCATCCAGAGAGAACGGAACAGGGGCGGACAGATATTTTTTGTTCATAACCGGGTGCAATCTATTCAAGCCGTGGCTGAGATGATCAAGCGTTTGGTACCAGAGGTTCGGCTGGCTGTTGCCCATGGACAGATGAGGGAACGTGACCTGGAAAAGGTTATGATTGATTTTGGTAAAAAGAAGTATGATTGCCTGGTAGCAACCATGATAATTGAATCAGGACTTGATCTGCCTAATGCCAACACCCTGATAGTTCACCGGGCAGACCGCATGGGTTTGGGGCAACTCTATCAACTGCGGGGCAGAGTGGGGCGTTCGGATAAACGGGCCTATGCTTATCTTCTCACGCCACCTTTTCATTGTCTTTCTAAAGATGCCTTACGAAGGCTGAGAACCATTGAGGAATTTACAGAACTGGGTTCGGGACTTCAGATTGCCTTGCGGGATTTGGAAATCAGGGGAGCAGGAAATTTATTGGGAGTAAAACAAAGTGGTAATATTGATGCAGTTGGTTTTGATTTATATATGAAACTGGTGAAAGAAGCAGTCCGGGAACTTACATCAGAAAAGGATATCAGCCCGGAAGAAAAGGTATTAAAAACAGAGTGTCAAGTTGAGATTGGATTTCCTGCCTATATACCTGATTCCTATATAGCCTCGGAAGCACAGAGGGTCAATCTCTATCGATCCTTAGCCACTGCCGGAACCCTAGAGGAAATTACTATTTTAAAAGAAGAGTTTCGGGATAGATTCGGGATTTTACCCCCGGAATGCAAGAACTTATTAAAGGCAGCCGAGCTTCGTTTAGAGGCAGAAAAAGTAGGAATCAAACGTCTGTTTCTGGATACCAACAAACTCTTACTATATTTTGATAAGCAATGGGCGGATCATTATTCCTCGCAGGAACTTTTAGCCGAAAAACTCAGTTCAATGGTTGATTCTTCCCCGGTACCGATCCGTTTTAAGCAGGATGAAGTACTGGGAATTGAGATGGAAATAAAGGGTGAGGACCCGTTTAATTTTACTAAAAAAATGTTGCAATGCTGGATGTGATTCCTTATATTTTTAAAATACTGTTTTGAAATAACGAGCAAAAGATTATTGTAAGCAATTAATTAGTTATCAGTAATAAATAGAATGGAGGATACATGAAGCGGAATTATCTCATCTTACTTATATTTCTTTTTCTTTTTGCAACCTGCAGCAAGACGGATAAGATAGTTGCTACCATTGGAAAAGATAGGAATATAACAGTTCCGGAATTTATTTCTTTTTATAATCAAAGAAATAAACAAAATATACAAAATGCCTCTTATGATAAATTAAAAGAAAATCTGGACCAAATGATTGAGGACGAGATAAAAATTAAAGCTGCCTATGAAATGGGACTGGATCAGGATTCAACTCTAAAACAAAGCGTGGAAGAATTCCAGAGGAAGACCATGCTGGAATTATTATATCAGATACAGATAGTGGAACAAGTGGTAAATGAATCTTTAATAAGAGATTATTATAATAAAAGTAGCAAGGAAGCTGACATTCAGGATTTGGTTATATCTGTCAATAGATCGGCAACACCGGAAGATAAAGAAAAGAAAAAAGAGAAGGCAGAGATGATTCTGGAAGAATTGAAGGCTGGTAAAGATTTCCAGCACCTGGCTAACCAATACACCCAGGACCCGCAGATTTATATTACAGAGAAAACCATTTCCTATGTTAGAATTAATGATCCCTTTCAAACCGAAGTTTTTTCCTTACAACCCGGACAGACATCCGAGATCATACAAGATTACCAGGGCTTTCATATTGTACATATAAAAAAATTTAATCTCAAGGATATTGCACCTTATAAACAAAAGCGAGATGAAATAATATATCAATTATCTAATCAACTAAGACCGAAAATTCAGCAAAAGGCTAGTCAATATCTTACCCATTTAGTCCAGGAAGCACATATAACCTGGAATGAGAAGGCGCTGAATGAAGTATATAGTCATGTGGACAATATTGAGGACAATGATCAGGAAATAGGGATAGTACATGATTCTCTGATGAATGTATCTGCAGATGTGAAAAAATTGGAATTATTAGATCTTAGGGGAAAGAGCATTACTGTAGATAATATAATTAATAAATTATCTCAGTTTAATCCCCAAATACTGTTTCCCTGTACTGATCCCGAACGACTGAAAAAAAATATTGTCAATTTGTTTCAGGGAGATCTGCTGACCCAGGCAGCATTGCGTTTACACCTTGATACTCATAAAGAAGTTAGGGAAGAAATTAAATCATTTAAAGAAAGAAGCCTGATAAGAATGCTTAATCAACAAGATATATTCAAAGCTAAAGAACCCGATGATGAACAAATATATAATTATTATATAAATAATAAGGATAAAAAATATTCCCATTTAGGAAATCCTTCATTTGATGCCGTCAAATCAAAAGTGAAAAGAGATTTTCGGAGAGAGCTTTCCGAGAAAAAAAAGAAGGAATGGTTAACCGAAAAAATAAACGAGTATAACGTTACAGTTTTTGATAATGTATTAAGAGAGATTGTCCATGAAGAAAAAGCCTAAACTATGTACAGTTTTTATACTGTTTTCAGTCTTCATTATTTTCGAGGGTATTATTATGTCCGGCTGTAATAATGGCTCAGCAGGAGATGAAGTGGTAGCCCGGGTAGAGAATTCAGTGTTGACCAATGAGGAATTAAACCGAAGAATCATCTGGAAGGGATTGGGAGAGGAGCAGAAAAAAAAGTACGTGGAAAATTGGATTAACCGAGAGCTACTCTATAAAGAGGCCATTCAACAAAATCTTGATAAAACACCGGATTTAGAATTGGAGATTGAGCAGGTAAAGAAAGAATTTTTGGTTAATCGATTAGTTGACAAGACTTTTGCTGAAAAGATTAAAATCACCGAACAGGAGATTGAATCCTACTATAATAAAAATCAAAATCTTTTCAAGGTTCAGGATGATGAACGCTGGGTGTTACATTTGCTTACCAATACCAGAGAAGAAGCTCGCGAAGCCCTGCAGGAGATAAATGCCGGTAAAGATTTCCAGGAGGTGGTGAGTGCTTATTCCTCAGGTATTTTTAAAGATAATAATGGCGATCTGGGGTATATAAAAAGAGGAGATGTTATTGATGAAATTTCCCGAGTGGCTTTTAGTCTGGCTAAAGATGCTGTTTCGGGAATTATTAGATCACATTATGGATATCATATAATTAAAGTTATTGATATACGAAAAGAAGGTGATATTGAGAAATTAGAGCAGGTTCGCAACGAAATTATTCAAAGACTTCGTATCAGCAAAGAAAAAGCTCTTTATTATGATTTATTAGCAGAATTGCAGAATAAATATGAAGTGTACATTAATGTCCCTGAAGAAATGTCCTCTGTTCCCCAGTAGCATGACAAATAAGAGGAGTGACCAATGTTACCAAGATACGTAATTATACTATTTTCTTTTTTAATTTTTGGCCAGTCTGCCATCACCGCTCAGGAAGTGTTGGATGGCATTGTAGCCATTGTGGGTAATAATATTATTACCAAATCTGAATTAGAGCAAACAGCACAGAGTTTTGCCTTTCAGTCAGGTATTAATTCTTCCGATGAACCTGAAAAGTATGCCGGGTTAAAAAAAGAAGTTTTAAACAATCTTATAAATGAAAAAATACTTTTGGTTAAAGCAAAAGAAGATACTATTGAAGCCAGTGATCAGAATGTGGAAAATGAATTAGACCGAAGAATAGAACAATTAATAGAGCAATTTGGTTCAGAGAAGGAAGTGGAAAGAAGATTTGGTAAATCAATAGGTGAAATCAAGGAATTTTACCGCAAAGATATCCAGAATGGATTAACTATTCAGATGTTACAGCAACAGCAATTTGCTGATATTACCGTAACCAGAAATGAAGTTATTGATTTTTATAATGCCATTAAAGACAGCCTTCCTGCCATGCAGGAATCTGTGAGATTACGTCATATTTTAATGACAGTGAAACCCGGGGAAGAGCAGAGAAAGAAGGCTATGGAAAAATTTCTTTCCTTTAAGCAGGAGCTTAAAAAAGGAAGAAGTTTTGAAGAACTGGCCAAAGAGTATTCTGAAGATCCTACTACGGCTGTTTTGGGAGGAGACTTGGGTTTTATTGAAAAAGGAACACTTTATCCTTCTTTTGAAAAGGCCGCTTTTGATCTTAAAGTGGGTGAAATATCCAATCTGGTTGAAACCCCGGTGGGAATGCATGTCATAAAAGCAGTGGATCGAGAGGGAGAGAGATTACGAGTACGCCATATTCTATTTTCCATGCGGACAACTCAGGAGGATGAAAAAAGAGTTATACATACATTAGAAGAACTAAGACAGAGAGCTTTGGCAGGAGAGGATTTTGCGCAGCTAGCCAAGGAATATAGTAATGATGAATCCACTCGAGAAAATGGTGGAGATTTAGGATGGGTACAGCCGCAATTGCTACAGCTTCCTGAATTTAAAACTGCCATAGAGGGATTACAAGTAGGAGAAATCAGCACTCCTTTTAAAACAGCGTATGGATACCATATTGTTAAAATTGAAGAGAGACAGGAGGGCAGATCATTATCTCTGGAACAGGATTATGATAGATTAAAAGCCATGGCCCTCCAGCATAAACAGCAGAAAATGCTGCAGGCGTGGATAAAAGATTTAAAAGAGGATGTGTATATCAAAATAAATGAAGATATGATCTAGCAAGGGTATGATATGACGGATGCATCATCTCAATCCAGTAATTTTATTCGTGATATTATTGATGAAGACCTTCGAACCGGCAAGTACAAGGGCAGGGTTCATACCCGCTTTCCTCCCGAACCAAATGGTTTTCTTCACATAGGTCATGCAAAATCTATTTGTCTTAATTTTAGCATTGCCAGAGATTATAACGGCCTCTGTAATCTGCGCTATGATGATACCAATCCCATAAAAGAACAGGAAGAATATATTAGAGCCATAGCCGAGGATGTAAAATGGCTTGGTTTTGACTGGCAGGACAGGTGCTACTTTGCTTCAGACTATTTTGAACAAATGTTTGCATATGCAGAAGAGCTTATTACCAAAGGTAAGGCTTATGTTTGTGAATTGAGTAATGAACAAATCAGAGAGTACCGGGGCACCTTAACCCAGCCGGGAAAAGAAAGTCCTTATCGGAACCGAACTATAGAAGAGAACCTCGATCTTTTTCGCCGCATGAGAGCAGGAGAATTTTCAGATGGGGCAAAAGTTTTACGAGCTAAAATTGATATGGCTTCTTCCAATGTAAACATGCGGGATCCGGTAATATATAGAATCCTGCATGCAAATCATCCCCGAACCGGGGATAAGTGGTGTGTTTATCCCATGTATGACTGGGCTCATGGTCTGGAAGATTCCCTGGAAAAGATCACCCATTCCATCTGTACTTTAGAATTTGAAGATCATCGACCCCTGTATGATTGGTTTTTGGATCAATTGGAGGTATATCACCCTCAGCAGATAGAGTTTGCCCCCTTAAATTTAAGTTACACCATTTTAAGTAAAAGGAAATTGACTGAATTAGTCCAGGAAGGTATAGTATCGGGGTGGGATGATCCCAGAATGCTTACTATTTCCGGATTGAAAAGACGAGGGTATACTCCTTCTTCCATCCGGGAATTTTGTGCGAGAATTGGGGTGGCAAAAAGAGACAGTCTGGTAGATGTAGCCCTGCTGGAACACTGTTTGCGAAAAGAATTAAATAAGACAGCTCCCCGGGTTATGGGAGTGTTAAAACCTCTTAAAGTGATTATTGATAATTATCCAGACAATCAAGAGGAACAATTGGAGGCAATCAACAATCCGGAAGACAGTTCCATGGGAACCAGAAAGGTACCTTTCTCCAAAGTAATTTATATTGAGCAGGATGATTTTATGGAAGACCCTCCCAAAAAGTTTTACCGGCTGGCCCCAGGAAGAGAGGTGCGGCTGCGCTATGCCTACTTTATCACCTGTGTTAAAGTAGTGAAAGATGGCGCCACCGGAGTAATTAAAGAACTTCACTGTACCTATGATCCGGCTACCAAAGGGGGTAATGCTCCGGATGGCAGGAAAGTTAAAGCTACCCTCCACTGGGTATCTGCTGCTCATGCCTTAGCGGTAGAAGTACGGATATATAATCATTTATTTTCAGTTCCCAATCCGGCAGAAGTCAAACCAGGCCAGGACTGGAAAGAGACCATCAATCCTGAATCGGTTAAGGTGCTATCATCCTGCCAGGTGGAGCCTTCCTTACAAGACTCTATACCCGGGTACAGGGTGCAGTTTGAACGAAAAGGGTATTTTTGTGTTGACCCTGACTCAACCTCTGATACATTAATATTTAATCAAACCGTTGGCCTTCGAGATACTTGGGTCAGGATTCAGAATCGGAGCCAGAAAAACCCTAATAAATGATCAAGGAGGACTATTGACTAAAGATAATAAGGTTATTGATAAAATTGTATCCCTGTGTAAGAGACGCGGCTTTATTTATCAGTCCAGTGAAATTTACGGAGGAATAAACGCCTGCTATGATTACGGACCCTTGGGAGTTGAATTAAAGCGAAATATAAAGGAGTTTTGGTGGCGATCCATGGTGTATGAAAACAGTGATATTGTCGGCTTGGATGCGGCTATTCTTATGCATGCCAGGGTATGGGAAGCATCCGGTCATGTTAGTGGTTTTACTGATCCTCTGATTGACTGTAAACAATGTAAGGAACGTTTCCGGGAGGATGATATTGATCCGGAGCAATTGAAAATTAAACAATGTCCCCGTTGTGGAACCAAAGGATCCTTAACTGAGCCCCGGCAGTTTAATTTAATGTTTAAAACCAATATGGGACCAGTGGAAGAAAAAGCATCAGAAATTTTTTTGCGACCGGAGACGGCCCAGGGTATCTATGTTAATTATAAGAATGTACTGGATTCTTCCCGCCAGAAGATACCTTTCGGCATAGCTCAAATCGGGAAAGCTTTTCGCAACGAAATTACACCGGGAAACTTTATCTTTAGAACCAGGGAATTTGAACAAATGGAAATGCAGTATTTTATTTATCCGGAACAGGATGAAGAATTTTTTGAAAAATGGAAGAACAAACGTCTGGAATGGTATAAAAAGCTGGGAATTAATTCCCATAAACTTCGATTTCATGAACATACAAAAGATGAACTGGCACATTATGCCAAAAAAGCAATAGATATACAGTATGAATTTCCTATGGGATACAAAGAACTGGAGGGAATCCATAATCGGACTGATTTTGATCTCAGCCGTCATCAGGAATATTCTGGTAAGGATCTCAGATATTTTGATGATGCTACCCGCAAGCGATTTATTCCCTATATTATTGAGACTTCGGCAGGTGTGGATCGAACCCTCTTAACCTGTCTGGTAGATGCCTATGAAGAGGAAGAATTGGATAATGAAACCAGGACTGTGCTTCATCTGGATCCTAAGATTGCTCCCTTTAAGGCTGCAGTTTTTCCTCTGGTAAAAAAAGACAATATGCCGGAAATTGCCCAAAAGATTACAGAAGACCTGATGAAAGAATTTTTAGTGTTTTATGACCATACCGGTGCTATCGGCAGACGGTACAGAAGACAGGATGAAGCTGGCACTCCTTTCTGTATAACCGTGGATTCCCAATCCCTGGTTGATCAGACCGTTACTATTCGGGATAGAGATTCCATGGAACAGGACCGAATAAAAATGAATGGTATTATTGCCGAACTGAAGACACGTATTAAGGGCAAAAAATGACGGATGTTTTTGGTAAAAATAGATATCATTTTATTTACTTTGGTTATTATGGTATTTCTAGACGGTTAATTTTTGCTATGGCTGTAATTAATAAAGCTTGGCCAAAGAGGAAATGAAGGATAGTAATAGTAGGGAATTTATTTTTTATTTGACTTTTCGTAAAAAATTACGTATATTTGCAGAAATTATCAATTTTACTTAAGAGGAGGAACTCATGGCACAAGGAAAAGGAACAGTTAATAAAGTAATTCTTATCGGCAGATTGGGTGTGGATCCGGAATTAAAATATACACCTTCCGGTCGCGCCTATGCTCGTTTTAGCTTGGCTACCAACCGAGCCTGGAAAGATCAAGAGGGCAATAAACAGGAAAAAACAGACTGGCATAAGATAGTTGCTTGGGGAAAACTGGCGGAAATAATGGGAGAATGGCTTAAAAAGGGGCGACGGGTCTATCTTGAAGGGAGAATTGAGACCAGAAGTTTTGAGGATAAAAATGGAGCCAGACGATGGATTACGGAAGTAGTGGCTGATACTATGGAAATGCTGGGAGATAAAGGTGCAGATACATCTGAAGAAGTAGAAAGCCCTCCCCAGGAAGAAGGTCCGGAAGAAGAGGATGATCTGCCTTTTTAAGGCAGGAATATGTTTATAAATAAGCTGATTTTCTGAGCAATCTTATTATTTTTCCAACCACAGAGTAACCAGTAAAAATACTGAGTCAAGGCAGTAATAAAGATTTGATAAAATAGGCATACTCATGTTTTTTGGCTGATTACTCTGTGGTTTTTTTATGGAATCTCTGTGAAATTTTCTATTGACAATTTTCCCCTGCTTTATTATTTTATAGAGAGCGCTTAATCCGTAAAAATTTAATAGTACCTGACAGTTTTCCTATGGGTCACTTTTCCCTTGAAAGGAATGTAATATACTGTTTTGTAGTTAATCCCCTAAATACATGAAAAAATATTGGTATCGGACATTTTAATAAGTATTCAGTTGATGAAGGAATTTGTCAGTGGATGCAATGTATTTTATCAGTGAAGAGTATATTTTTCTTTTTTTAGTACAGCTTTGTGTGCTCCTCTCTTTGGCAAAATTTTTAGGTTATCTAGTAAATCGCTGGGGGTGGCCCGTTCTGGTGGGAGAGATTCTCTGTGGTATTCTTTTGGGGCCCACAATTTTAGGTAGAATTCTGCCTTCCTGGCATCACACCCTATTTCCTGCTGATATGGTCCAGCAAAATATGCTGGAAACCATTTCCTGGGTGGGTGTTCTTTTTTTGCTTTTGGTAACCGGTTTTGAGGTAAGACTCTCCAGTGTCTGGAAACAGGGGAAAACAGCGGTAACCGTCGGGTCGGTGGGAGTTATTATTCCCATTATTATCGGATTTGTGGTTTTTTACTGGCTGCCTGCATCCTATCGGGGTCCGGAATCAAACCGGTTAATTTTCACTTTACTGCTTTCTACGGCTGCAGCCATAAGCGCTATCCCGGTAATAGCCAAAATTTTGTATGATATGGATATACTAAAGAGTGATCTTGGCCTTACTACTCTCTCTGCTTTTGTGGTCAATGATATTTTAGGCTGGTTGATTTTTACACTGGTACTGGGATTTGCCGGCACTACTTCCCAACTATACGATACCACTCCCCTGAGGGTGTTTTTTGAAATTATCTTATTTGGTACTATTTGTCTCACTATTGGGAGTAAACTTGTGGGAAGGATGGCCAAAGCCATTAAACAAAGCATCCTCCCCCAAACTGCCACTATTCTTACTTTTATTACTATTTTAGCTTCGCTTTGTGGGATTATTACCCAATGGATCGGTGTACATGCCATACTGGGATTTTTTGTGGCAGGTATAATGGCAGGTAATACGGAGGAGATTTCTGAACATACCCGGGAGATTATTTCCCGGATGGTACATGCTATTTTTGTACCAATTTTTTTTGTATCCATTGGCCTTAAAATTGATTTTATAGCTCATTTTGATTTAGTGCTGGTGCTTCTTTTTACTATGGTTGCCATAATGGGTAAATTCATAGGCGCTTGGTTTGGTGGTTATATAAGTAAAATGGAAGGGAATGATGCCATAGCCATTGGCATTGCCCACATTCCCGGGGGTGCCATGGAGATTATCATTGGCATGCTCGCCTTTGAACTGGGATTGATATCCAACAGTGCCTATGTCGCCATTGTTGTTGCTGCTATTTTTTCCTCGATGGCTGTCGGACCCTTATTGGCCGGGTTTCTCAAGCGGAGAGAATATAAGGATATTGGCAGCTATGTAGCTAAAGAGGTCATAGAAATTGATTTAGCAGTCGAGACCAGATGGCAGGCCATTCGAGCCTTAGTTGATAAAGTGGTACAGCATAACCAAAATCTGAATAAGAAAGAAGTTATTGCCGCAGTGGAAAAGCGGGAGAAATCCATGGGAACCAGTGTGGGACTGGGTACGGCAGTTCCCCATGCCAGAATTACAGGACTGAAAAGTCCGATTATAGCTTTTGGCCGATCCAAACTGGGATTGGACTGGGATGCACCGGATGGGTATCCCACCCGATTGATTTTTTTAATATTAACACCTAGTGAGGATAACGGAGCCCAGGTACAGATTTTAAGTGCCATAGCCAGATATATGATGCAACCCAATATCCAGACTGAAATCATGAGTGTAGAGAATACAGAAAGCATGTACCAGATGCTGAGACAGGGATTAAAACCGCCTACAAGTAAAGGATGATTTGCCTATGAAAAGAATTTTCTATTTTGTTTTTATGTTTTTATTCCTCCTCGATTGTTCGCACCAAACATACGAAATTAAATATATAGATACTGCTTTTGATACAAGTAATATTTCCAGGATGGCAATTTTTGATTTTGAAAATAAAACCGATATCGATGTAGTTGGAACCTACGCAGCTGATAGGCTGAGATATTACCTGAATCATGATTCTGATTTTATTATTATTGGACGACAAGAAATAAAGCAAGCCATTAATGAGCTTAATTATTTAAATAATTCCTGGGTGAATGATTCCCAAAAAATTAAAAAAATGGGAGTTTTTATAGCTGCTGATGCCTTAATCTTGGGTACGGTCATAGGAATTGATGATCCTCATGCCCAGTACTTTTATACCAAAGCATTTGATACCAGTTTTGAAGTCAGTATACGTATTATCGAGGTTGACAAGGGAAGGCTGTTATATAATAATAATTGTCAGGGTGTGGATGACGATATTACCATTCACCAGGAAAATCCACAATTTTTACAAAAAAGAATTGCCCGACATATTATTGATCGGTGTGTTCGAACCTTATCTTCTGAATTCCTACCCCAAAAGGTCAAAATACCTGTAGAATAATAAAATACTAATGGTAAAAAATAATGCGGTGAATTGTTTTTTTTCAGGATAATTATTTTATCGATAAGTAATAGCTATATTTTTTAAGGAAGGGAAATAAATGATACAATTATATTCCTGGAATGTTAATGGTATCCGGGCCTGTGCTAAAAAAGGATTTGTTAATTGGGTGAAAAAAACGAAACCGGATATTTTGGCTGTTCAGGAAATCAAAGCCCATCCGGAGCAGCTGGAAGAGAGCCTAAGAGAAATTAATGAGTATGTCAGCTACTGGCATTCGGCGGAACGGAGAGGGTACAGTGGGGTTGCACTCTACACCAAAGAAAAACTGCTTTCTATAGAGTCTTTGGGCAAGGATACCTTTGACCGAGAAGGACGCACCCTCATAGCGCACTATCCGGCTTTTACCCTGATAAACTGTTATTTTCCCAACAGCCAGGCACGGGGAGCACGGCTTGATTACAAACTGTCCTTTTGTAACAGCATTCTTAATCTCTGTAACCAATTAGTAAAGAAAGGGAAAAACATTGTCCTCTGCGGAGATTTTAACATTGCTCATACTGCCATTGATTTAAAGAATCCCAAAGCAAATGAAAAAAATGCCGGTTATTTACCGGAAGAACGAGAGTGGATGACTACTTTTCTTTCTGCCGGATATACGGATACCTTCAGGAATTTTCACCCTGATCAACCTGGTCACTACACCTGGTGGTCATACCGGTTTAAGGCCCGGGAAAAAGATATTGGATGGAGAATTGATTACTACTGCGTGAATAAAAATTTCACCCCCAAGGTAAAGGAGGCTAAAATTCATAAAACTGTACCGGGTTCCGATCACTGCCCCATTAGTATCTCCCTGGAAGTATAAAGGAAATGATGGAAAATTATTTGTTGTGAGGAAAATTGTAATGATCAGCAAAATATGTTATATAATACTTATATGCTTACTATTTTTAGTTATTTCACTATCTGATAAAGGAAACTGTCAATCCCCCCAACTCTTCAGGGGAATAACTGACAGAAAAGTTCTCCCTCTGCTTAAACACTTACCCAGCACATACGGGGGTATGAATGTCCCGGCTGTAGACGGTCGTTTACTCTATGATACTATAGTAAAGAAAGGCTATAAATATGGCCTGGAAATCGGTACTTCCAACGGCTATTCCAGTCTCTGGCTGGGGCTTGCCTTTAAAAAAACCGGAGGTACTTTGATTACTTTGGAAATTGAACCCAACCGGGCCAGAGAAGCTCAGGTTAATTTTAAAAAAGCCGGTTTAGACCATATAATTGAATCTCGTATCTGTGATGCCTTTGCAGAAATTCCTAAAATCAAAGATGAATTTGATTTTGTGTTTATCGATGCTTGGAAAAGTGACTATCTTGAATTTTTCCATCTGGTTAAAGATCGAATAAAACCGGGTGGGGTGATTACAGCTCATAATGTAAGTAACACCCGGGGTGAAATGGCTGATTTTCTGCAGGCAATACAATCAGACTCTTCTTTTACTACTGTTATTGACAAGACCAGTTACGCCGGTGTTTCCCTGAGCTTTAAATAATAAATAAAGTTTTCATGCCCAACCAACAAAACCATAATCACTTGCAGCGGAAACTGGGACCTTTTTCCCTTACCAATCTGGTGATTGCCAACATGATCGGCACCGGTATATTTACTACCTCCGGTCTGCTTATGCAGAATCTCCATCACCCCATATTGATGATGGGATTGTGGATCATGGCAGGGATTATTGCGTTGAGTGGTGCCCTTTGCTACGCACAGCTAGGAACAGTTTTTCCTCAAGCTGGGGGTGAATATATTTTTCTTTCCCGTCTCTATCATCCCCTTTTGGGTTTTCTGACCGGCTGGGTTTCTTTTGTAGTGGAATTCT